>CAZKNW010000333.1:0-4952 GCA_964554035.1 uncultured Verrucomicrobiota bacterium | reverse complement strand
CTCCATCACACGTCCGACACCGTCATCGACCCCGCTTACCTCGGTGGCGACGCGGCGGATGGAGGTCGGATTGTTGAGGTAGTCCTTGTTAAGATACTGCCATGGATGCATGGGCTCGCGTGGAAAGGAGGGAAGTTCCTTGTCGGCATAGTAGGAGGCATGGCGGTTCTTGCCATCGCGGAGCAGCAGTTTGCTCAGGGCGTAGGGTCCATTGTAGCTGAGGAAGAGGAAGAAGGGCTCCTTGTGATACTGGTCCAGGAACTTCAGGGCATGGTCGGTCCAGAAATCGGTGGTGTAACCGGGTTCCTTGCGCACCTTGCCATCCTCGATGACCTCCGCACCGTAGAACGTGGAAGAACCACCGTGGGGCTTGGTCACCCAGTAATCCAGGAGGCCCTCCTGGGGATGAAGGCTCTTTCCAAGATGCCACTTGCCAACCAGCCCACATCGGTAGCCCTCACCCTTGAGCACTTCCGGGAGGCTCTTCAATTCCTCCAGCATCGATTTCTCACTGGGCGGCATCTGCCACTCTCCCGCACGCAGGAAACAGTGTACGCCATGCTGGGATGGCATCAGTCCCGTCAGCCAGGTGGCACGGGTCGGAGAGCAGACCGGATTGGAGCTGTAGGCCTCTTCAAAAAGCGTTCCCTCCGCAGCCAGACGATCGATGTTGGGCGTGCGTATGTCCCGATTGCCGTAACAGCCAAGGGTCCATGCACCATGGTTGTCCGTCATGATGAGAACGATGTTGGGACGATCCCTGGCGGCCCAGAGCTCGGTGATCGAAAAGAGCAGCACCAATCCCAGAATCAGTCGGTAACTCAGCATCCCCCCTTCCTACATCAGCCCTGCCACAAACACAACCGAAGGCCGGGCGTTCCAGCGGGTTCGATCATCCTTTCAAAAAACTCGATAAAGGTTCGAATCGCCTCGAACTGTCTAAAAACAGGACTTTGACCAAGATGCAAATATCTGAAAATCAATTACTTATACTTGCAAATCACTCCTCCTTGCCGTTTCTTCGAAATCCTATCCAGCGTTGCAAATCGGACTTCAAAGACCTGATGCCCCAAGATCCCACACCGCCGGATGAGTTTCATCGGCCGTCTGGAAACAGACTGACCGAGCAGGACTTTCGTTCCCTGACAGGCGTCATGGCCCACGAGATCCGCAACACACTGACTCCCATCCTCACCCTCCTTTCCGTGCTGAGGGAAAGCGAGGAATCAGACGAACGACGAGTCCAGATCGAGGCATTGGAACAAAGCGTCAAACGGGGCGTCGACGTCGTGAAGAAGCTGCTCCTCCTGGCCAAGGGGTCGGCGCCCGCCAACAAACAGGTTTCCCTCAATTCCCTTCTCTCCTCGCTCGAACAGAAATACCGCAGCACCCTTCCGGAAGAGCTAAGGCTTCAGATCCAGCTCAAGACAGGAAATGCCACCATCGCCGGCGACGAGGATCTCCTGATTCACGCCATCGACAATCTTCTCCTCAATGCCCGTGAGGCCATGCCGGAAGGAGGCGACCTGACCGTGACCCTTTCCAGAACGGAGGACGATATCCATCTCAGCATCCGGGATACGGGACCAGGCATCTCCAGCGAAATCATTGGCACGATCTGGGAGCCTTTCTTCTCCACCAAGGAGAGAAAGACGAGCGCGGGCCTGGGCCTGACCGTGACACGGGAGGTGGTTCATTCCCATCAGGGTCAGATCATGGTGAAGCGCCACGAGCCGGGAACCGAGTTCATCATGACCTTCCCCGCCTCCGGGGTCTAATGATGGTCGTGCCCGCAGTCAGGATCACCACAGGAATGCCCGTGCTTCTGGCGTTCCGCCTCGGCTGAGGGCTTTGGCCAGGAATCCGGACGGTTCCAAAACGCATCCGCACGTCCACCATAGTAGTCATCAAGAGCCCGATCCATCAGCTCGGCCGTGATCAAGGCCTCGCGCCCGGAACAGGGATTCTCCCCCTTGCCCAGGAAGTGACGGGTCACCGCCTCGATCATGGGCTGCTGCACGTTCTCGGGGAAAGGCAGCTCCAGTTCCTGGGGTGAGGAACCTGGCTGCTCAAAGCGGAGGGGCCCGTCCTCCAGCACAGGAACGGTGACACGCCCGTTCGAGCCAAAGAGGCAAAGCTCATCGACCGGCGGAAGATCATCCGAGAAAAGGAAACCGACCATGGGCCTGAAGTCAGGTCTCGACGAGGGATAGGCGATGAAGACCTCATCCTCCACATCGAGCTGCTCATGGTTGCGGAAAGCCTCCCCCTGCGCATGCTGGTTCATCTTGAACAGGAACTGCATGAGGTCGAGGACATGGCATCCGACATCCATGAAAAGACCACCACCCGAATGCTCCGCCTGAAGCCGCCAAGGCCATTCACCCTGCTCGTTCCTGACCGGCGCCTTGTGCACCATCCGATACTGGAAGGACGCGACCTCTCCGATCAGTCCGCGATCGATGATCTGCTTCAGCTTTCGAAACTTCGGGAGGGCCCGTCGGTAGTAGGCGACTGTCAGGGGTACCTTGGCAGCCTCAAAGGCCTCCACCATCTTCAGGGCCTCGGTGGCACTGCGGGCAATCGGTTTCTCGACGTAGCAGGGTTTCCCCGCCTCCGCCACCTTCATCGCCAGTTCCAGATGGTTCCCCGGAGGCGTGGCAATGTAGACCGCATTCACCGCCTCGTCCGCAATGAGGGCGTCCGCATCATCATACCACCTGGAGATCCCATGCCGTTTGGCGTAGTCCTCGGCCTTGGAGCCGTCGCGACGCATCACCGCCACGAGTTCGCTGCCCGCAACCTTGTTGAAGGCAGGCCCGCTCTTCTTCTCGGTCACGTCGCCGCAACCGATGATTCCCCAGCGAAGCCCGCTCATTTCTTCGCCTTCTTGGCGGGCTTGGCATAGCGGGCATACTCGCCTGCGATATCCGCCTCTTCCGGCGTACCCTCATGGAAGACAAGGCGATGCTTCAGCTGGATCTTCTCGCCTTTCTTGAGGGTGATCGTTCCATCCTCGGCGTTCTTGTCGAGGCTCTTGGTACCAAATGGATTCGAGGTGAAGAGACCATAGGTCCGCGCATGCCATGGAGTCGGAAACCGGAAGCTGCCGGGATGGTTCAACATGGCGATCCCTGCCGTCTTCCCATCAACGGGGCCATAGAAGGCGCACCATTCGGCACGCTTGCCCCAGGCATCCTTGTCGCGGTCGCCCCTGCTGTTGAGGATCGCGCCACCTTCCTTGGCATCAACGGTCATGCTGTGCGGAACACGGATGTTGAACCCGCAATCCTTCATGTCCTTGAGTGTCACGTCGCCAAACTCAGCGAAAAGCGTGATGTCGTAATCGATGTAGCGCTTGCCCTTGGCCTCACGAAAGACGATGCGACGCAGATCCGACATGAGCTTGGTTCCATCGGCACCCACGTAATCATTGACCGAGACAATCGTGGCCTGCTTGTCGTTGGCGGCCACCCGCTTGAACTCGCGATGCACCGTCGCGGCCAGGTGGGCAAGGGCCTCCTTGCGTTTCTCATCGGTCAGCTTCCGCTCGTGAAGGGTCTTGGGCTCGTGCCAGCTGTCAAAGCCGTTCACGCCCTGATGGCCAAACCAGACACCACGGTGATGCGGATGATCCTGCTTCTCACCGGGCACGTCCCGCATGGGATAGGCACGTGTCATCCCACTGCCGTTTGGCCCGATGACCGGAAAGAGGAAGGGCTTGTTGCCCTCACCCAGCACATAGCGGGTGAGGAGCTTCCCATTGAGCTTCACCTCCACGCCCTTGTCGGACTTTTCGGCGGAGAAGCCCTTTTCGGCGGCAGGAGAGGACGCCAGTCCACAAAGAAGGACCAGCCCGACAAGGAAGGAGAGAGACTTGCGACTCATGATCATTGAGATGAATTGCTTGGGGGTTGCATTCAAGGAATGCGACAAGCCTGAGTGGATCGTCCACTTGTGGCAAGAGATGTTTCCAACCGAAGCCTTCTCATGGCCAAGAGCGCCTACCCTGAAGCAGACGGTTCCGAAGAAGTCACATGGATGTCATCGTGATAGACCTCCTCGTCGGCCTCCCTCAGCCGGTTCTCCATGCGAAGGAAGGTCCGCTCGGCCGCATCCGGGTCACGGGTCACGGCAATATGGAAAAGGCCATCCCCTTCATCCACAAGCGCCTGCGTGGACTGCCCGATGACGATACCATCCTCAGGTGGGGTGACCTCGGTGACCTTGCTGCCAAAAGGATCCGCAACGATTCCCAGCTGGGTCTTCGAAGTAACCGCACGTCCGTTGGGAATCATGGATCGAAAAATGCCACCACTGGGAGCCCTGACCCAGAAGCTGGCACGGCAGACCACCGGGCGGGACTGCTGGATCTTCTTACTGGGAGGAGCAAGCATCGCAAGGTGCCTCATCAACGAGATGATGCCACGCACACCAAAGCGGATCGCCGTGGTGTCGAGGCGCAGGGCCTCTCCCGCCTCGTAGACGAGGACCGGGATTCCTTCCCCGGAAAGCTTTTCACGCAGGGAGCCCTCCCTCAGGGAGCTGTCGATGATCACGGGAGGCCGAAACGAACGCGCCATCTCGAGCGCTCCCTCAGTCGAGGAGTCCACGCGGATCTGGGGAAGATTCGGTCGGGCGGCGGCGCCGGTGTGGAGATCAACACCATGGGTGCAGCGCTTCGCAATCTGCTGGTAGAATGCCCGCGCCAGCCTTGCCCCCATGGATCCCTTCTCCAATCCGGGGAAAAGCCGGTTCAGATCCCGTCGGTCAGGCAGGTAGCGGGATCGATTGAGGAATCCCGGAAGATTCACAACCGGGACCAGGATCAGGGTCCCACGCAGGCGTTTGAGACGCTTGTCCGAAAGCAACTGGCGGATGATTTCAACCCCATTGATCTCATCACCATGAATGGCGGCGTTGATGAACAGCCTGGGGCCGGGGCGTTTTCC
>CAZKNW010000332.1:2817-4956 GCA_964554035.1 uncultured Verrucomicrobiota bacterium | reverse complement strand
GCGTAATCGCGTCATTGATGCGGAGTAGGTCATTGTCGGTGTCGAGCGGCAGTTTGTCGGGATAGAAGGGGCCTTCAGTCTGCTTGGGGGTCTGGACAAGTGCTTCGGCAAAGGCGCCGGGCACGGTCATGAAAAGCGAGGTGAGCCCGATGCTCCTGACAAAGGAACGTCGGCTTGAGCCGTGGTTCTTGAAATTGTTTCCAGAATTCATTTAGTGGTCTCCGGTCTGGTCTTTGGTCACACGCATGACCTCATCCGGGGTGGTGAAGCCCATCTTGACGAGCCTCCATCCGTCTTCTGCAAGGGTTCTCATACCCCCTCTCCGTGCGGCTTCACGTATCTGGCCTGCAGAACAGGATGTGAGGATCATCTCCCGAACCTCGGAGTTGAGTTCCATCAGTTCGAAGATGGCATGACGCCCCTCGTATCCCATGTTCCTGCAGGATTCGCATCCCACCGCCTTGAAGATGGTGGCGTCCTTGAGGTGTTCGATTCTGGCCTTGAGGGCGTTGACTTCAGGCGATGTATCCTCCGTCTTGCACTTGGTGCAGAGGACGCGAACGAGGCGTTGTGCCAATACGGACTCGAGGGAGGAGGCAACGAGGTAGGGCTCCACACCCATGTCGATCAGTCGGGTCAGCGCGCTGGGGGCGTCGTTGGTGTGAAGGGTCGAGAAGACAAGGTGGCCGGTGAGCGACGCCTGAACGGCAATCTGGGCGGTTTCCCGGTCACGAATTTCACCCACGAGGACCACATCGGGGTCATGACGCAGGATCGCCCGCAACCCACCGGCGAAAGTGAGCCCCGCCTTTTCAGAGACACCAATCTGGTTTACCCCCTTGAGCTGGTATTCAATGGGATCTTCGATGGTGATGATCTTGCGCACGGAGTCGTTGATCTGGGCAAGGGCAGTGTAAAGCGTGGAGGTCTTGCCACTGCCGGTTGGTCCTGTGACAAGGGCGATGCCATGAGGCAAGGCGAGGATCTTTCGGAAAATGTCGGCTTCCCGCTTGTCGAGTCCGAGTTCCTCGAGGCTTCTCAGGTTGCTGTCCTGCCGGAGCAGACGCATGACCACCGCCTCACCATGCAGCATGGGAATCACGGAGACGCGGACATCGACATCCATGCCTTCCATGCGGAGCTTGATGCGGCCGTCCTGGGGAAGGCGTTTTTCAGCGATGTTGAGGTGGCTGAGGATCTTGATGCGTGAAACGATGGCAGCCTGGAATTTCTTGATCTGTGCGGGAACGGAGGTGTCCTGCAGTATTCCGTCGATCCGGTAGCGGATCCGCAGCTCGTCCTCAAAGGGCTCGACATGAATGTCGGAAGCCCTGAGTTCAATGGCATCCCGGAGAACCTGGTTGACGAAGCGGATGATGGAGGCGTCCTCGGCTGCTGCGTCCAGGTCGCCGTCACCATCAGCATCCTCATCGAGTACCTCCAGGCTGGCTTCCTCTTCAAGCTGATCGATGGTGTCCGCTCCTACCCCCAACTGCTTCTTGAGTTCCTTCTGGAGGACGTCGGAAGGGGAGAGGACGGGTTCCAGGTGCAGGCCAGTAAGGGATTTGAGGGTATCGATGCCCTCAGTTGCGAAAAGGCGGCTGGTGGCGATCCGCACCGTTCCGTTGTCACGGGAAAGGGGGAGAAGTTCTTCCTTGAGCAGGACTCGGGCCGGGAACTGGGCCAGTAGGGAGCGGTCGGGCTCGATGCCTTCCAGGTTGTTGTAGTGAACGCCATATTCATCCGCCAGCCACTGCAGCACATCCTCCTCGCATTCGGGCTCGGGGTGTTTGCCGTCGCGGCAGAGACTGCTCAGCAGTTGTCCGTCGGTGACGGACAACTGCTTCGCTTCGGACATCTTTTCCAACAGCTCGATCATTCGTGCAGGGAAGTTGTTTTCGGATCAGTCGAGAAGTCCCATCAGGACGGCGCGGGCTTCCTGTTTTGGGGTCAGCAACATGCGAAGGTCATCCTGTGCGGACTTGAGCTTCTTGGCTCCGGCTTCCTTCTTGGCGCGATACTTGGCGAGGGCACCCTTGATGTCTCCAGCTGAACCGGACTCGAGGGCATTGCGAAGGGCTTCGGATGTCGGATCAGGAGTTCCGCCGAATCCGCCGAAACCGCCGCGTCCGCCGCGAT
>CAZKNW010000332.1:0-2717 GCA_964554035.1 uncultured Verrucomicrobiota bacterium | reverse complement strand
CACCACCGCGATCACCACCGCGATCACCACCGCGATCACCACCGCGATCACCACCGCGATCACCACCACGGTCACCACCACGGTCACCACCGCGGGTTCCTGTGAAACCTCCAGGTCCGCGGCCTCCCCCTGGGAATCCGCCACGGAATCCGCCACCGGAGCTGGCTTCGCGACGTGCCTCATTGACCTTGTTGATCCGATCGTAAATCAGGGCCCATTCGTCGTAGTTCTGAACTTCGAACTGTTCCTTCATCCGCTGAGACATCTGCTCGCGGAATTGTGCTATACGTGCCTCGCGATCGGCATCGCTACCGCGTTGACGGTCTTGAGCCTGCGCGCTGATTCCAGCACCACCAATGATGAGGGATGCTGCCAGAAGTGTTTTGAGTGAGTTTTTCATAGGGTTGGACTTGAGGATCTGTTTGCCGTCGGTCTGATCACCCGGTTTAGCAACCCCGATGCCAAGTGTTGGCAAAGGCGCTCATGAGGAAGGCGGATACAGGTGTTAGGACCCTCTTTGGCGGGCTTTGGTTACGTCCCGACCGGGAGATTACAAAAAATTAATTTATCCCGGGAAATTGAGGGGAGAGAGTGCGCAAATATTGCGCAAGAGAAAGGAATGGGGTGCGCAAGGGCTGCGCAGAAAAGGGGGGGATAGGCTTAATCGCCCGTGATCACCACCACCCGATAGAATCGGTTTCCATTGGCTTCTGCTTGAACGGAACTTTCTTCTTCCTCAGCAGTCATAGCTCCTGTGAGATCCATCCATTCATCATCCAAGCTGTCCTTGTATTGGATCTTGTAGGAGAAGCTGGGAGTCGATAGCCAGCGGACATCGATCATGTCACCCTCACCCTTTTGAATGGAGGTGACCAGCAGTGATTCCGGATTGTCCGGCAAGGTGCCCGAAAGAAACTCGGCGCGGTTGGTGATGCCGTCTCCGTCGTCGTCGTCGTCGGCATTCTTCCGCAGGTCGCCGAAGAAGAGTCTTTCCCAACCGTCCTCCAGCCCGTCTCCATCGCTGTCGATGCCGAGGATCACCTCGAGGGCGCTCTCATTGTTGTCCTCATTAGACTCTGCGATGACCTGGTATGGGTCGACCGCGCATCGGACCTCGGAGGGACGCTCGAGGAAGTAGAGGTTGTCGGTGACGGTGATGAGAAGTTCCGCAGCAGCTCCGGGAAGAAGCTTGGGTGCGTAGTCGACACCGGCACTGACATCGTTCACTAGGAATTCTACCGGCACGTTCTCGGCGGTCCTGGATCCTTCATTGCTGACGGTGGCGATCAGTGTGACGGTGCTGTCGTTTGACTCTTCAATCCTGATGTTGCCGACAAGGAGATCGATGGCGGGATCCAGTGTCAGAGATGAGGAATTGTTGTCATAGCTTTGTTCGTTGATGGCGTAGTTCCGGTTGACCCATATGGAGAATCCCCTGGCTCGCCAGTTGCTGGGCACGGACCATTCAAATGTGGCGACTCCTTCTTCTCCCGGTGCGAGTTGACCGGGGGTAACCATGGCTGTTCCCAGTCCCGCTCCCGAGACTTCTCCATCGAAGAAGGTGACCTCGACGTTCTCGACCGGGAGGTCGCCTGAATTTCGGATGGTGGCGCTGATGGAGATGGGCATTCCGGGAACCGGGACTGCAGGATCGGTTTGGATCCCATTCTCGACGGCGGCAAGATCCTGTCCCAGCTCGTATTCGAGCAGATGGAGATCCACCGTTTCGTTTCCTCCTTCCTCAGCGGCAGGGGTCACCTTGTTGTAAACCATGCGCAGGATTCCGTCGGAGTCGAACAGGGCATCGATATCCTTCTCCACGTTTGGATCAAAGGTGAGTTGAATGTCGGAACTCCATCGATTGATCGTGGGGTTGAAGATGCTGTAGTAGACATCGGTGGCGTCCTTGGTGGCCTTGGTCCAGAGGGCGAGGATGTTTCCGTCGGGATCGCAGCCCAGCTCGAAGGAGGTGAGGGAAAGGGTCTCGCTGGAAGGCCGGACCTCGGAGCTGGCGCCCGTGCCCCAGTCCAAGAGTCTCATCAGGCTGCCACCCTGGAGCCAGAGCAGCTCGGTCGATCCGTCACCGCCGGTCATCAGTCTTGGATTCCCGTCAGTAACAACGTTGCTGGTCAGTGCTGCTGGAGAGGACCATTCGCCGGATTCCCTCAGAAGGTGGTGGAGTTCACTATCATGGGTGGTGGATAGATCTTCATCCATGTCCTGGATATAGACCACGGTGGCGGTGGTTCCGTTTTGGGTGAAATCAAACTCAGACGCATCGACGAAGTCGTCGGAGATCATGTCGAGTTCGTCGAAGGTCTTATTCGCAGGATTCCAGTTGGCGTGGTGTACCTTGGTGGGAGACATGTCGGTGCCGACGAGCTCGCCATCCGCGTTGCTGAGCCAGAAGAGCATGATGGACTCATCGGGTGCCTTTCTGAGGACGGGGTGATAGTCGAGCTCGGTATTGTCGGTGAGGGCAACGGGAACCGACCAGGTGTCGTTGCCCGGTGTGTAGACGGCGTAGACGATTTCCATTTCGGCTGGCAGGTCCTCAAGTTCGGTTCCGGCAAAGTCGGTGGACTTGATCCGTTCCCAGACGGCCACGACATTTCCGTTGGAGTCGAAGGCGATGTCCGGTGCGAACTCGGAACGTGTGTCATCGGCGATGAGGACGGCATCCGTGTAGAAGAACCCGTTGTAATAGGTGAAGGAGA
>CAZKNW010000331.1:0-4974 GCA_964554035.1 uncultured Verrucomicrobiota bacterium | reverse complement strand
TTCTTGGAGGGAATAGTCCAGTAGGGGGTGTAGCGGAGCCGGGGAATGCAGCAGAGGAACTTTCCGGTTTGCAGTCCATTGGCCTTCAGGAATTGGTCGGCGGTTTCATCGTCGCGGAGGTCACAGGCAAAGGCGCCATCCGGGCCAAACTCCATGACAGGTGTCGTGCAGCCCAGTTCCTTGGCGAGCCCCAGCGAGACGGAATCGCGGAAGTAAACGAAGCGTGCCTGATTCATCGTGGCGATGGTCCGCTTCATGGCTTCATCGGAAGTGGCGGTGGTGGAGGAGGATTTCTTGAGGGGCAGGGTGATGCCGTAGATGCCGAAGGGCTTTCCGGTTCGCTCAATCCACTTGCGGACATCCCGTTCGGCCACGAAGGAAGCCCCGGAGCTGTGCAGGAGGAAGTCACATTCATCCATGGCGGCTTCGATTGCCTTGGAGCCCTTGGCGATCTTCAGCTGGGGAAAGCGCTTCATCAGGATCTTGTCCACGCCGTTGTCGAGATTGCTGGGCCAGAGGTGCAGCTCGGCGTCGGGAAGGTGCTTCTCCAGGATCGCCAAGACCCCCGGCGTGTGGGCGATGTCGCCGATGTTGACCGTCTGCCATGAAGAGCGGAGAAGGATCTTCTTGGGTTGGGCGGCGAAAGTAGGGAATTGG
This sequence comes from uncultured Verrucomicrobiota bacterium, assembly GCA_964554035.1. Classification (GTDB taxonomy): domain Bacteria; phylum Verrucomicrobiota; class Verrucomicrobiia; order Limisphaerales; family CAZKNW01; genus CAZKNW01. The sequence continues at coordinate 4,317 of CAZKNW010000331.1, read as the reverse complement.
GCTGCCAGGAGGGTTCCCAAACAAAGTTGGGCCATGAATCTACGTCGATCAGTGGAATGGGGCATACGCAAGTGAAGTCGGCTGCCGGGGAATTTGGACAGCATAAAATCACTTGTGTTGCGGCCGGGTAACGGCCTAGGTTGGCGCCGTCAGGGCCCACGGGGTGTCAGCTTGGAAACCCCGTCAGAGGTGGAAGCCAGCAGCGGTACCTTGATTTTCATCGCCGTGGTCACCCTGACACCTTCTTCATTTTTGATTTCAGATTCCTGATTTTCGATTTTTGAAGTCCTTTTTCCCCTTTCCGTTTCCCGATTCGGCTGCCTTAGGTCTGTTCAAGACTGGTGGCTGCGGTTAGGTTTTCCGTCCCGGTTCAATTCACGGATTCATGGCGTATCAGGTCATAGCACGAAAGTATCGGCCCCAGAAGTTTTCGGACGTGGTGGGGCAGGAACACGTCAGTCGCACCCTCGGCAATGCGATTGCCGCTGGGCGTATCGCCCATGCCTATCTTTTCGTGGGACCGAGGGGGACCGGCAAGACCACAACCGCCCGCATCTTTGCCAAGTGCCTGAACTGCACCGACGGTCCCAGCGTCGAGTTTGCGGATGATGATCCACGTTGTCAGGAGATCGCCGACGGCCGTTCCCTGGACGTGTATGAGATCGATGGTGCCAGCAACCGCGGCATTGAGGAGATCCGTGAACTTCGGGAGACGGTGAAGTACGCGCCTTCCAACTCGAAATACAAGATCTACATCATCGACGAGGTCCACATGCTCACCAAGGAGGCCTTCAATGCCCTCCTGAAGACGCTTGAGGAACCGCCCGACCACGTGGTCTTCCTTTTTGCGACCACTGAGCCGGAAAAGGTGTTGCCCACCATTCTTTCCCGATGCCAGCGCTTTGATCTCCGTCGCATACCCACCCCTTTGATCGTCACCCATCTGGCTTCGATCGCGGAGAAGGAGAAGATCAAGATTGATGATGCCGCCCTGCATGCGATCGCCCGTGGCGCGGATGGTGGCATGCGTGATGCGGAATCGACCCTCGACCAGTTGATCAGTTTTTGTGGTGAGGAGATCCATGAGGCCGATGTGCTTTCCATGTTCGGGCTGACTTCCCGAAAGGAGATCGTGGCCCTCGCCCAGAGCATTCTTGAAGGCGACGTGTCCGGTGCCTTGAAGCACCTGAATTTCCTTGCTGAGAACGGAAAGGACCTTGGGCGTTTGATCACCGACCTTCTCGCCCACTTCCGCAACCTGATGGTCTTTGGGATCTCCAAGGGCAATGACAGCCTGATCCATGCTTCCGAAGCCGAGCTAGAGGCGATTGGAGCCCAGGTCAAGATGACCAACTCCGAGTCGCTGACCCGCATCATGGAGATCTTCTCCAATGCAGAGGGGAGGATGCGTGAAGTTGCCTCGAAGAAGATCCTTTTGGAGATCGCCGTGGTGCGTGCGGTCGAATCGCGACATGCCCTGAATCTCGATACCGTTCTGACCCGGCTGCAGACCCTGAGGACTGAGGCGGCGCAGATGCCTGCCGTCCAGGCGGTGCAGGAGGCCAAGGCGGAAGCGGCTCCTCAATCCACAACCGCACCTGTCAGCAAGGAACCCGAAGCAAAGGCGGCTCCTGCTGCCGTTGAACCCGAACCGGAAGAAGAGGATGCGGAGGAAGTGGAAGGCATCTCCATCCCCAAGGAGCTTGCGGATGCCTGGCCCGCACTGCTCAAGGCGGTGGCGAGCAACCCCGTGGCGTTGAATGCATTCTGCCGGGCTTTTCCGATCGCAGTCCGTTCCGGTGTCATCGAGATCGGGGCCGACGCCAGTGACTTTGGAGCCCTTTCCATTCTGGAGGGCAATGCCGACGTGGAGGCAAACGTGGTAGGTGCCTTCAGTGAGGTGGGCCAGGTGGTCAAGCTAGTCCGTTTCGTGGAGACCGAGGTACCGGAAAGTTGGTGTTTCTCCTCACCCTCGGACTACGCCCCCAAGCGTCCCAAACCCGAGCAGGGCAATGGAGCCGAGGTGGCCGAACCGGATCCGGAACCGGCCAAGCCCATTGACATGGAGAGCTTCAAGAACGATCCCCAGATCAAGAAGGCGCTGGAGATCTTCAAGGGAGAGATCATTGAGGTCCGTGCGGACACCGAGAACAGCTAACATCCGTAATTATGGCGAATATCAACAAATTGATGAAGCAGGCTGCCCAGATGCAGCAGAAGATGCAGAAGGACATGGCGGAGGCACAGGAGGCCCTTGCCAAGCGCACGGTGGAACATTCGACCGGTGGTGGGGCAGTGACGGCCACGGCCACCTGTGACGGCAACATCCAGGGCATCAAGATCAAAGCGGATGTCGTGGATCCCGAGGATGTCGAAATGCTGGAAGACCTTGTCCTGACGGCCGTCAAGGGAGCCCTGACGGAAGCCCAGCGGATCTCCTCCGAGGAAATGGGCAAGCTGACCCAGGGCCTCAACCTTCCCGGCATGCCCGGCGGCCTGTTCTAAGATTTCCGCCCCTGCATGCTCTCCCTCCCGGATTCCATCCAGCGCCTTGCCTCGGAGCTGGGGCGCCTTCCCGGCATTGGCCCACGCTCCGCCGAGCGTCTTGCGCTCTACCTGTCACAGGCGGATCGCGAGATTCCCGAAGGACTGGTCCAGAAACTGGGAGAGGTGATGAAGTCCGTTTCCACCTGCAAGGAGTGCGGCGCCCTATGTGATGGGGATTCCTGCGCCCTCTGCGGTGATCCCAGGAGGGATCCCTCCATTCTCTGTGTCGTGGAAAAGGCTGTGGACATCTACGGACTCGAGAAGACCGGGGGATTCAAGGGCGGCTTCCATGTCCTGGGAGGCAAGCTTTCGCCGCTTGATGGCGTCGAGCCCGAGGATCTTCGCATCGCCGAGCTCCAGAAGCGGGCGGGAAAGGGAGTCAGCGAAGTCATCCTTGCGCTTGGTTCCGATGTTGAGGGAGATGCCACCTGCCATTATGTCGCGCAGTTGTTGAAAGGGCAGGGCATCAAGGTCACGCGGCTGGCCCATGGACTTCCCGCCGGGAGTGGACTTGAATTCGCGGATGAAATGACCCTGAGCCGGGCCTTGGAAGGCCGCCGTGAGGTCGATTGAAGAGGGAAAGGCATGGGAGGAGACAAGGCCATCATCTTTGACTTGGGCAAGGTCCTCGTGGACTTCGACTACTCGATCACCGTCCGCAAGATCATCTCCCAATGTGCCAAGGGCCCGGAATCCGTCCTCAAGCTGATCGACCAATCCCCCATCCTTCACCAGTATGAGAGTGGAGAGATGGACACCCTGGGCTTTTACGAGACGGTTGTCCGAGAGACCGGCTACCAGGGATCGAGGGAGGGATTTGAATCCGCCTTCTCAGGCATCTTCACCCCCATTCACCCGATGATCGAATTTTTCAGGGAGTTGATTGGAGAAGGGGTCCCGGTCTATGTGCTCTCCAACACCAACGAACTTGCCATCCGGTACGTCGAGGTGATCTTCCCAGAGATCAACCGTGCTACGTGTCGTGTCTATTCCTGGGAGGAAAAGTGCATGAAGCCGGATCCGAAGATCTACGAGATCACGGAAGGCCGCATTGAGAAGAAGGGTTCGGATCTCTTCTTCACGGATGATCGGCTGGAGAACATCGATGCAGCCAAGGCCCTGGGATGGAACACCGTCCTTCATCAGGAGCCGGACCAGACCATTGACGCCATCAGGCGGTTCCTCGGGGGGAACTGACCAGGTCGTTTCCGACAAAAAGCGTCTTCTCGGCCAGTTGATTCAGTGCCTGTCGAGCCGACTGGAACCCGTTGCTCAACACGTCATAGACATCCTCAAGATCGAGCCTCTGCGCCATGCGGTGATCCCGTGCCTTCTGGAATCCGTGTGCTCCCATGCCTTCGTAGAAGCGGGGCGTTGGGGCGGCCTTGTATTCCTCTCGATAGCGGATGTGATCGTTGAACAGACCCAGCAGGGTGAGGATGTAGTTGCCGATGTGGGCGTTCAGGATGAATCGTTCAAACTCATCGGCCACCGGCATCTTGGCAATGATCTCGAAAAGATAGACGCTCTGGGAATCCTCACAGCCAGCGATCGGTCGCCACTGCTCCGCCTCCGAGAAGCGTGTCAGGACTTCGGCGACATAGTCGGCAACGGTGGCATCCTCAATTCCGACCTGCTTCAACTCGTGTCTGACGTGGATGTAGAAGAACAAACGCTGCGAGATTTTCAGGGAGGAGACCTGGTCGCTCAAGGCGTCCCGGAGAGCAGGGGAATCCAGGATCGAATCCCGCACAGATTCATCGGCTAGCA
>CAZKNW010000330.1:0-4974 GCA_964554035.1 uncultured Verrucomicrobiota bacterium | reverse complement strand
AGGTCATTGGTGGCTTGTCCAGATGGGGCACGTACCAGATGTGGGGCACCAGCCAGTTGCCGGTTTCCACCATCTCCCGGGCAATCTCCCCGTAGCGCCCCTCGTCCGGTTCGTTCAGGGACCGTCCGCCCAGCAGGACCAGGAAAAGTAGGACGACCACCAGGGCGGTCAGTCGATCAAGACGGGTTTCATCCAGCTTAGGAAGCACGGCCCATTCTTGGAGGAACCACCGCCTCAAATAAAGAGCCGGTTTCGAAAAGGCTTCGGGAGGTGCCTTCATCGATCCTTGCCAAAACCCGCAGGACCAACAGATGTTTGCCGCAAATGGAACCGGAGCCTAATCCATTCGAGGGCCCCACTCCCGGGCAACAGAGGATCACCCTGCTGAAACAATGGGCAGCCACGGCGGCAGGCGTCGTGGTGGCGCTCAACGTCATCAGCGGCATCCGTTGTGACTCCTTCACCGGACTGCTCCTCGCCTCCCTCATCCTGGGCCTCCTCAACATCACCTTTTCCGGACTGAAGATCTTCCTCGGGTGCCTTTCCCTTGGTCTCTTCGCCATGATCATCAACGCCATGCTGCTGAAACTGGTCGCCTGGGCCGTGCCTGCGTTTCATGTCGACGACTTCGGATCGGCCTTCCTCGGCGGCATCATCATCAGTCTGGTATCGGTGGGCGTGCTCGTCCTGACCGCACCCAGGACCGGCAAGGGGCGCTGGGGCAATGCCCACTTTGAGATCAATGTCCAGACCGGCCGTCCCCGCAACGGGGAAAGGCGGAGAGAGATCGACAAGGACGATGACGACAAGGGTTCCGGACCCGTGATCGACGTCTGATCCGCGGCTCGTTACAAAAAGGTCACACCCATCCGATTCGGACGACTACGATGAGACTGGTGAGCCATCCATGAGTCCGGCCCGTAAAAATACCAACCTTCCCCTGCTGACACTGCTGATCCTGCTGCCCGCGGTGATCATGGCGGTGGTGGGCTTCCAGTCGCTGAGGCAGGACAAGGTGATCGCCCACGCCCAGGTTCTGGAAATGGCGCAGGACCATGCCGGCAGGATCGTGGATTCACTGGAGAAGCAGGCCGGACGTTTTGCCCAACCGCCGCTCGAGGCCGTCCGCTCCGCCGCCATGACACCGGACGAGCTCAAGGGCGCCACCGAGCTACCGGAACTCGCACCTCCGGAATCCATCGCCTGCCTGATCGACCGTGAGACCCTGCTGCTCTGGCCCGCCTCCACACCCAGGCTGCGTCCGCTTCAACCTCATTTCATCAGCAGCGCCCCACCCCGCTTGAGGAGCATCTGGCGTGAGGGTGAGGACTATCTGATCCAGAACAACCCGGTCTTCGCGGAACAGATCTTCAACCAGCTTGCCGAGATGGCGGTGGACCGACAGATCATCGCCGTGGCGCTTTCAAGAAAGGTCGACTGCCTCATGCAGATGCAGGAGTGGGACGAGGCGAAGCAGCTGATTGACCGTCTGGGATCGGAATTCGCCGAAGAAGAGACGGACTTCGGAGTCCCCTTTTCCACCTGGGTCCGATGGAGGAAGGCCGACTTCAGGCTGCTGAGCCGCCCCGCTTCGGAAACGGATCCACAGACCCTTTCAAGGATGGCCATTGAGGAACTCGCTTCTCCGGACCACTTCACCAACGACCGACTGAGCCTGATCGGGGAGATGGCGAGGCAACTGGACCTGCAGGAACGCGCCGCCACCGGATCACCTCCCCCTCAGGATACCTCCCGCGGACGTGCCTTCCTGAAGGTCTGGAACCACTGGATCTACCAGCAGGAGGCAAGACTGCTTCACCAGATCTACCAGGGAAGAGTCCGGCAAGGCCTCGATCCGGAGGCCCAGTTCCAGGTCACACTGGAAGGGGGCAAGCGCTACCTGGCAACCGTCACCGATTCCATCGCGGGTAACCGATGGCTGATCGCCAACCGCATTCCAGCAACGGTCCGTTTTCTCCAGGATGCCTTTGAAAAGCTGGACAACTCAGCCGATTTCGAGGTCGCCTTCAGGGTGTTCGGCCGGACCGACATCGGTCTCCAGATTGAGGATCCGGATGCAACCGCCAGCGGTGGAGGCTTCGCCACCATCCCTCCCTTTGAGATCGCCGTGGCCATCAAGGACACGGCCTCGCTGTTGGCCCGGCAACGAAACCGCAATCAGACCTTCGCCATCATCATCGCCATATCCTGCGTCGCGGTGGCGGCGGGTTGCATCGCGATCTGGCGAGCCATCGCCAACCAGCAAAACCTGTCACGGATGCGGTCCAACTTCGTTTCCAGCGTCTCGCATGAACTCCGCACGCCCTTGGCATCCGTCCAGTTGATGGCGGAAGAACTGTCGGAGATCGGAGGCGATGATCCGGAGCGGACCCGTGAATACAACCGGTTCATCCTGCAGGAATGCCGACGACTTTCGGGTCTCGTCGAGAACGTGCTGGACTTCTCCAAGATCGAGAATGACCTGAAGGAATATCGCTTCCAACCATCCGACCTCCTCCTCGCCGCCGAGAACACCGCACGCCTGCTGCAAGTCTTCGCGGACGAGAACGACATCACCATCCAAGTCGAGACGAGTGGCACACCTGTTCCGGTGGAAGCCGATGCAGAGGCGCTTCAGCAGGTGTTGGTCAACCTGATCGACAACGCCATCAAGCACTCTCCGCATGGTGCCGCCGTCACGCTCAACATCCAGTTCGGCACCGACCGTGTCGTGTTGGGCGTCACCGACCAGGGACCCGGGATTGCCAGGGAGGACCAGTCCCGGGTCTTCGATGAATTCTTCCGCTGTGGTTCGGAACTGCGGCGCGAGACGAAAGGGGTGGGTCTGGGACTCGCGATCGCCCGCCACGTCGTCCGGGCACACAGGGGAAGCATCCAGATTGAAAGCACCCCGGGACAAGGGACGACCTTCCTTGTTGAACTTCCCATCACCCAGCCCCGGACCGCCGCCTCCACCACCTTCTTCAGGAAGAAAAAGAGACCATGAGTGAGACTACCGATACCCCCATGCCCCGGATCCTCGTCGCAGAGGATGAAACACCCATGCGTACCGTCCTTCGCGACACCCTTGAACGCCATGGCTATCGCGTCATCCTCGCACGCGATGGAGAGGAAGGGCTCGAGCGTGCCATCCAGGAAAAGCCGGACCTCGTCATTCTCGATATCATGATGCCAAGACTGAGCGGCATCGAGGTCTGCACCGAGCTCCGTCGGCTGGAACACAAGGAGCCCATCATCATGCTCACCGCGAAGGGAAGCGTGGAAGACCGGATCCAGGGACTGGATGCCGGTGCGGACGACTACCTTCCCAAGCCCTTCAGCCGAGACGAACTGCTGGCACGCATCCGCGCCCAGCTGCGGAAGGTCGAACGCGGCACCAGTGCACCCGAGTCCCTTCGGCTTGGCGATGTGGAGATCGACTTCACCCACCAGAAGGTCCTCCGTGATGGAGAGAATGTCGCGATGACCGCGAAGGAATTTGCCATGCTGAAGCTGCTGGCCTCCCGTCCCAACGAACCGATCACGAGGGAACAGTTCCTCGATCTCGTCTGGGGCTACACCTCCTTTCCGACCACCCGCACCGTGGACAAGCATGTGGTCAGCCTGCGCCAGAAGATCGAGCCCAACCCGGACCAGCCCACCTACATCAAGACCATCCACGCGGTCGGCTACAAGCTGGAGCTCGACTAGTAGCATTCACGGAGTGATCGCCCTACCAAGGCAACCGCACTCGCCAGAGCGGGGCCAACATCCAAGGCCCCTCACGAAAAACCTTGTCGCCCCATGGGGTTTTCCGTTGGCATGGGCGCTTCATGAGTCGCATCCAGGTCCTCTCCGACATCGTTGCCAACCAGATCGCCGCAGGCGAGGTGGTGGAGCGGCCTTCGAGTGTCGTGAAGGAACTGGTGGAGAACGCCATCGATGCCGAGTCCACGAGGATCTCAGTGGAGATTCAGAACGGAGGCAAGAGCCTGATCCGGATCATAGACGATGGAATCGGGATGGATCGGGATGATGCCCTGCTCTGCCTGGAGCGTCATGGCACCAGCAAGCTCAGGAGCGCGGACGACCTGCACACCATCACCACCATGGGCTTCCGGGGTGAAGCCATTCCCAGCATCGCCAGCGTCAGCCGCTTCTCATTGACCACGCGCCCACGGGGTGACAGCACCGGAGAAGGGACCCAGGTGCAGGTCGACGGAGGAAAGCTGGGCGACGTCAAGGCGGCCGGCGCGGCCGAGGGAACCACGATCGAGATCCGCCAGCTCTTCTTCAACGTCCCGGCACGAAAGAAGTTTCTCAAGGCCAACGAGACCGAGCGGAGCCACATCCAGCACTACCTCCTGCTGGCAGCCCTTTCCCATCCCGAGATTGCCTTCACCTTCCGCTATGATGGCAGGCTCATCTGGCAACTTGCTTCCATCTCTCCCGGGGATGCGGACCGCAGCCAGGCACTGAAGCAGAGGCTGAGGGACCTTTACGGCACCGACCTGAAACTCGTTGAGGTGGAATCGGGCGACACCGTCCATGCCAGTCCCTTCGAGGATGACGAGGATGGCGAAAGCCGCAGTTCACAACTGCACATATGGGGATTCACCGGAGCCGCCGGTGTCAGCCGCTCCACCCGCCAGGATCAGCACGTCTTCATCAATCGCCGGCCGGTGGAGAACCGCACCCTCAACGCCGCATTGATCGAGGGATACCGCACCGCCCTGCCCAAGGGCCAATACCCCATCTGCTGCCTGTTCATCGACATCCATCCCTCCTTCGTGGACGTCAACATCCACCCTGCCAAACGTGAGGTGAAGCTCCGGGGTGAGCGCGACATCAAGCGGATCATCGCGGACGCCATTGCCAATGCGCTTCAGGGGAAGGCCAAGGTTCAAGAAGAGCCAAAAGAGGAAACAGAGAAGAAATCCATAACGCCTCCCAAGCCTGCTCCGGCTCCCTTTC
>CAZKNW010000329.1:0-4976 GCA_964554035.1 uncultured Verrucomicrobiota bacterium | reverse complement strand
GCTGCGGAGATCCGCAACGTCACGGCCTGATCAGTGGGCCTCAAGCCAGTTCGTTCCCGTTCCCATCTCGACAACCACCGGCACTTTCAAGGGCAGGGCCTCCACCATCTCCCTCTCGATCACCGGACGAACCGTTTCCAGTTCCACCTTCGGCATGTCGAAGACAAGCTCGTCGTGCACCTGAAGCAACATCCTTGTCCTGAAACCTCCTTCCGAAAGGGCGCGCTGCACACGAATCATCGCGATCTTGATCATGTCGGCGGCTGTTCCCTGAATCGGGGAATTGATGGCGTTCCTTTCCGCCGCCCCGCGGACGGTTCCATTCCGGGAATTGAGGTCGCGAAGATAGCGTCTTCTGCCAGTCAGGGTCTCGACATAGCCTTTTTCCCTTCCTGCCTCGATGGTCTCCGTCATGTATTTTTGGATTCCGGGATACTGCGCAAAATATTGGTCAATGAGGTCGGCAGCGTCCTTGCGGGGAATTCCGAGGCGCTGTGAAAGCCCGAAGGCCGAGATCCCATAGACGATTCCGAAGTTCACCATCTTGGCATGACGCCGCATCTCAGGAAGCACCTCGTTCATTTTCAGGCCGTAAACCCGGGCCGCTGTTGCGGTGTGAATGTCGTGTGCCTGCTCAAAGGCCTCCTTCATGGCGTCATCCCCACTGATCGAGGCGATGATCCTGAGCTCGATCTGGGAATAGTCCGCTGCCAGGAGCAGGTGTTCCCCATCCCTCGGTATGAATGCCCTGCGGATCTCACGCCCAAGCTCGGTACGGATCGGAATGTTCTGCAGGTTGGGATCCTGCGACTGGAGTCGCCCGGTGGCGGTCAGCAGCTGGTTATAGGTGGTATGCACCCTTCCCGTCTTGCGGAATATCACTTCGGGGAGGGCATCGGCATAGGTGGACTTCAGTTTTGACGCGGCCCTGAAATCAAGAATGGCCTGCACGATTTTGTGCTCGCCCGCCAAACCCTGAAGGGTCTGCTCATTGGTCGTGTATTGGCCCGTCTTGGTCTTCTTGGGTTTGTCCACAAGCCTGAGCTTGTCAAAGAGGATCTCGCCCAGTTGCTTCGGGGAATTCAGGTTGAAGGTCTGGCCGGCCAGTTCGTAGATGGTCTTTTCCTGTTCCACCATCCGCGTGGCAAGCAGACCTGAGATCTCTCCCAGCACCTCGCGGTCCACACGAATGCCTTCCTTTTCCATGGCCACCAACACGGGGACCAACGGGACCTCAATCTCGTAGAAGACCTTCTCCTGTCCCTTCTCCTTCAGCTGGGGTTCCAGCTTCTCCTTCAACTGCCAGGTGATGTCGGCATCCTCGGAAGCATATTCACAAATCTCCTGAACAGGCACGAGGGCCATGCTGATCTGGTCGCTCTTCTTCTCGCCAATCAGGCTGCTGATCGAGATGGGTGTGTAGTTCAGCAGCAACTCGCTGAGAAAATCCATGCCGTGCCGCTGCTCCGGATCGATGAGGCTGTGTGCCAGCATGGTGTCGAAAAGAGGACCGGCCACCTGGATGCCATGCCAGTCCAGGACCGCGATGTCATACTTGAGGTTGTGCCCCACCTTCTCAATGGTGGGTGATTCCAACACCGGACGAAGAATCTCAAGAAAGGCACGATCCTCCTTTTCTCCTCCTGGGAGCGCCACGTAACAGGCCTTTCCCTTCTCCCAACAGAAGGAAAGACCGATCACCCTGGCGGTCTTGGTGTCGAGACCCGTGGACTCGATGTCGAAGCAGAACGACTTCAGGCGGCTGAGCGTCATGGCCAACCGTGTGCAGGTCTCCAGTGAATCGATCAGGGTGTAGTCATGTTCGACATCCTTGATCGTCTTCAACTTTTCCGGAACGGCTTCAGGTCCCACATCGCCTCCTCCTCGCCCAGATTGGAAATCGTCCCCGAAAAGGCGTTTGCCGATGGCATTGAATTCAAACTCAACGCACAGCTCGCGAAGCGCATCCCCATTCCGTTCGGAGACCTTCAGTGCCTCGAACGAGGTCTCAATCGGGACTTCCACATCAATGGTGGCCAGAACCTTGGAGAGCCTGCCCTGATCCGCGTGCTCGATGACCTTCTCCTTCTGCTTGCCCTTCAGGTCCCCCGCATGCTCGATCAGGCCCTCCACACTGCCATAGGTGGCAATCAGTTTCTGGGCAGTCTTTTCGCCTATACCGGGGATCCCGGGAATGTTGTCCACGGCATCGCCCCAGAGTCCAAGGATGTCGATCACCTGCTCCACCCGCTCGACCTTCCATTTTTCAAGCACCTCCTTCACTCCGTGGATCTCCACCTCTCCGCCCTTGCGCCCCGGCCGGTAGAGAAAGGTGTGTTCGGAAACCAGCTGGCTGAAGTCCTTGTCCGGCGTGACCATCCATGAATCGAAACCTTCCTTCTCGGCACGCTTCACGAGGGTCCCAATGATGTCATCCGCCTCATAGCCGTCGAGCTGGAGCACGGGAATGTCGAACGCCTCAATGATGCGCTTCACATGAGGCAGAGCCTTCTGGAGGTCTTCCGGCATCGCCTCCCTCTGCGCCTTGTACTCGGGAAAGATCCTGTGCCGCTCCGTCGGCGCCGAGGTGTCAAAGGCCACCCCCAGATGGGTGGGTTTCCTGTTCTCCAGGATTTCAAGCAGTGTGTTGGTGAATCCAAAGAGGGCGGAGGTGTTCATGCCCTTGGAATTGATGATGGGGCGCTGGATGAATGCGAAATGCGCACGATACACCAGGGCCATGCCATCAAGGAGAAACAACCGCTTGCTCATGCGCAAAGCCTAGTCCGGCCCGGTCCAAACAGCCAGCCAGCGATTCATCCGGAGTCGCCGCTTGTGTTTTCCCAAGGGAATCAGGACGCTTGGGGATGCTGCGTTTCAATTGCATGGGTTTCCCGGTCACCGTCCACTGGTGGTTCTGGCTTCTGACAGCCTTCCTGGGAGGTGCGCTCGATGCCAAGGGCCCGCAGGCGTTTTCCCTGGTCCTGATCTTCATGGGCATTGCCTTCCTCTCGATCCTGGCCCATGAACTTGGCCATGCCCTCGCTGCCAGACAGAGCGGCTCTGAATCCCAAATTGAACTTCATGGCATGGGCGGACTGGCGAGATTCTCCCCAATGGGCATGAGCCGGAACCATTTGATCAGGATCAGCCTCGCAGGGCCAGGAGCCGGCTTCGCCCTGGCAGCCATATTCTGGGCCATCAATGTCTTTGTTGAAGAACACGGTGGTTTCTACGGACGTCATGCCCTCGGCGTCGGAATGCTTGTCAACACCGTCTGGAGCATCTTCAATCTCATCCCGATCTATCCCATGGATGGGGGCCAGGTCCTGAATCTTCTTCTCGGACCTGAACGACGGGGAACAACGGCCGGGATTGGTGCCGGACTGGCCATTCTGATTGGGGTCTATGCCTTTCGTATGGGACAACCCTACCTAGCGATTCTGATGGGTTTCTTCGCCTTCAGCAATCTGGCCAGTGCTGGCCGACAGCAACGCACCGGGCCGAATTGATTCGCGCCATCCATGGATAGCATCCACTATCACGAGGCGATGACATTGAAATCCAAGATCAAGCTTGGCTTTGCAGGGACCCTCGTGCTCCTCGGACTGATCATCGTCCTGCAGAACACGGATTCGGTTGATACGAAGATCCTATTCATGACCGTCTCCATGCCCAGGGCGCTCCTCCTTTTCCTGACGCTCGTGATCGGCTTCGCCGGCGGCGCCGCCTCCGCCCTCATCTGGACCCACAAGAACAAGGCCGAAAAAAAGACCGATTCCCTTGCAGAGGAATCGGCCTCGAATTCATAGCCTTTGAAGACGGCCCTACTGGGGATGAACCCGCACGGCGGCAAGGTCCACCTGGGTCGGACCGTAGGAGGAGACCGTCACCACGATCTGTGCGGCGATGTCCTTTCGGGGATTGATTGAAACCGAGAAGGGCTTCCACTCCTCAGTCATTCGAATCGTCGTCGGATTGGAAAAGGTCTCTGGCCGTCCCACAAAGGACTTGGCGGCAACCGTCACCGTGGCGCCTGCACTTCCCCTGATATAGCCATCAATGACCATCCGGGCCTGCTGAGGGGCAATGAAACGGGCTCCATTCAGGTCAACACGCCCCCGGGCGCCTTCCTGAAGATCCATTCGGATCGCGGTGGCCTGCCCCAGTGGCGGATCCGGCAGTTTCGTGTAGACAATGCTGAAGGTCGCTTCCCGGTTCACGTCCTCCCATCCCTTGGGAAGCCAACCGGAGGATTTTCCGTTGCCTGAGTTGTACAGGACAAACTCGGAGCCTTCAGGCCCGAAGGTATCGACCACCTTGGGATCCAGTTTCGCAGCCCGCTGCATGAACTCATAGGCACCGGCGAAATTATTCTGCGACTGGAGAACAGCAGCCCGAACCCAGAGAACTTCCGGATTTTCAGGCTCATACGTGGCAGCCAGACCTGTGTAGAAATCCGCCTTGGTAGGATCAGGACTCAGCATGCCGACCTTCGAAAGCGCGAAACCACTGTCCGGCTGGAGACTGAGAGCAAGTGCAAGACCCTCCGGCGTTGCCTGTTCGACCTGGTCCTTGATGAACTCAGGAACCGTGACATCCGAATAGGGAGCAATCGGGCGCTTTGAACGGTCTGCCAGAAACCATTCGGCCCAACGTACATAATCATCCTCTTCACCTGCCTTGGAAATCTGGTCACGGACCGCCGATATGCGGGAATAGGGATTGCTCACCAACTGGGCTCCACCAGCCTTACCCAAACGATAGCCACCCATCGCTTCCACCAGGGAGAGCATCCAGTCTGGTGTATTGCCCGGAACGGCAATCTGCCAAATCTTGGCGGTATTGTCCTGGGATGTGGTGACAACGAAACTGCCGTCCCTGCTGAAGGTTGCCGAATAGACGGTTCGGTCATGGGAAAGCGGATCGGTCGCGAGCTTCCAGCTGCTGGTTTCCCAGACGTAGGCGGCACTTTC
>CAZKNW010000328.1:0-5009 GCA_964554035.1 uncultured Verrucomicrobiota bacterium | reverse complement strand
TTCTCGACGATCTCGACCTTTCTCAAGGGACGATGGAAGTCGCTGGCCCTGATGTTCAGTTCAGGTGTCTCGGCTGGATTGACCTTTCTCCTTGGGACGGCGGGATGGACCTTCGCCTTGAGCCAACGGGGTGAACCTCCCATCCAATGGGGCGTTCCGGGTTGGCTGGTTTCCATGATCCTGCCGATTGGGTTCATTGGGATCGCGCTGCGCCTGAGCTGGAAGAGCAGTGAAAAGTGGTCCTTCCGCGGTGGGTCGTTTGCGATCGCCGCGTTGGTGGTGATCCTGGGAGCCAGGTTTCCGGCGGAATCCATGACCACCCCGGCGCTCATCCTCCTGTTGGCAGCCACACTCCTGGGCGCACCCATCTACACAGCCCTGGGGGGAGCAGGCCTGATCCTCTTCTGGGGCTCGGGCGTTCCCACTCCCAATCTGTCGGTGGATCACTACTCGATGTCGACCCACCAGACCCTGCCGACGATCCCCCTGTTTACGCTCGCCGGCTATTTCCTTGCGGAAGGGGGTGCCTCGCGGAGGTTGATCCGCGTCTTTCATGCGCTGGTTGGGCATCTCAAGGGAGGTGAAGCGATCCTGACCGTTTTTGTCTGTGCCTTCTTCACCTCCTTCACGGGGGCATCGGGGGTGACGATCCTGGCCTTGGGTGGCCTGCTCATGCCGGTGCTGGTGGCGGCAAGGTTCTCAGAGAGAAATGCCCTCGGGCTTCTGACTGGATCCGGGGCCTTGGGCCTTCTGTTCGCGCCCTGCATCCCGTTGATTCTGTATGCCATCGTGGCATCGGGCATCCAGGCAAACCTTGCTCAGCAGCCGGCGGAATCCCCCGCGATGACGCAGGTCATGGATGAGGGACTGGGTGCCCTCGAGGATCTCGACCTTTCCAAACTGGATGACCTGAACCTGGATGACCTTGATCTCAGTGATCTGGGACTTGGAATGGAACCCGCGGAGGAGACCAATGCCGTGACGACGGCAGGGACCACCGTGGCGGCGATTGAAGACACGGACAGCGGGAAACCTGCGATGCGCGACGTGACGATTGAGGGGATGTTCCTTGGCGGGCTCATGCCGGGAATCCTGCTGGTCGTGCTCTGTGCGATCTGGGGGCGGATGAAGAGTGTCGTTTCAGATCAGCGGGAGCGTTTCAATCCGACCGAGGCAGTGGCCGCGGTGAAGGCGGCAGGATGGGAGCTGGCACTTCCGGTCGTGGCCCTGGTCTCCATCTTTGGCGGCTTTGCAACCATGGTGGAGGCGGCGGCGCTGACGGCGGCCTATGCCTTCTTCGTGGAGACCTTCATCTACCGCGACCTGAAGGTCCGGAAGGATGTTCCCCGTGTCATGGCCGAGTGTGGCCTCCTGGTGGGCGGGGTGCTCCTGATCCTGGGAGTGGCGCAGGGCTTCAACAACTTTCTGATCACGGAGGAGTTTCCGCAACAGGCCCTCGCGTGGGTTCAGGCCAACATCAGTTCACCCTTGGTCTTCCTACTCGCGCTCAATGTCTTCCTCCTGATTGTTGGCTGCCTGATGGATGTCTTTTCTGCAATCATTGTGGTGGCACCGATGATCATTCCGATGGGGCTGGCCTTTGGAATCGATCCCATCCACCTGGGCATCATCTTCCTCGCCAATTTGGAACTCGGCTACATGACACCCCCGGTGGGACTGAACCTCTTCCTCTCGGCCTATCGATTCAACAAGCCCCTGCCCGAGGTCTACCGAGCCGTCATTCCGATCCTGATTGTCATGGCCGTCGGTGTGCTTGCGATCACCTACATCCCGGCGCTCACGACCTTCCTGCCGGACCTACTTCTTTCCGGGCCTGAATGAGCATACGGTTGGAAATGCTTCAGGTCGCACGCTTGGCTCCCAAGATCCTTGGTGATGTCGCGGGGATGGTTGCTGACTTCTTTGCCCGGCACCAGTCGGAGGACGGTGGATTCAAGGGGCGCACCGGCGAGAGCGATCTCTACTACACCGTCTTCGGCATGGATGGCCTGATCGCCCTGGAAAGGACGCCGGACTACGAAAGGCTGGCTGCCTACGTGAAGGGCTTTGGCGATGGGGAAGGACTCGATTTCGTGCATCTCTGCTGTCTGGCGCGTTGCTGGTCGGAACTGAAGAAGCAGGGGAAGGAGCTTCCCCTGGATGTGGAGCGGTTGCAGGGACGCATTGAGGAATATCGTTCCGGGGACCATGGCTACAACGCCCGGGCAGGAAGTGAGTCCGGCACGGCCTATGGTGCCTTCCTTGCGGTGGGTGCCCATCAGGATCTGGGATGCGAGGTGCCGAGGGTGATGAAGCTGGTGCAATCGCTGAAGCTCTTGGAACGTGAGGATGGAGGCTGGGCGAATGAGCCTTCCATGCGGATGAGCTCGACCAACTCAACGGCTGCGGCGGCGACCGTCCTACGCAATCTCAATATGCCGCTCAATCCCGGCCCCATCGCTGACTACCTCTTCAAGCTTTTCCATGAGCAGGGAGGCTTCCTGGCGGCGCCTCAGGCACCCATGCCGGACCTGTTATCGACAGCGACCACGCTGCATGCCCTATCCGGCCTACAGGTGCCCCTGCGCAAGGCGGCCAAGGAAGCCTGCCTCGATTACATCGACACCCTCTGGACCAACGAAGGTGCCTTCCACGGCAACTGGGCCGACGAGTTCCTGGACGTGGAATACACGTCTTATGGATTGTTGGCCTTGGGGCACCTGGCGGTTTGAAGGTGTCGTCCCTCCGGGACTAAAGGTAATAATCCGCATCGTATTCCGGTGGCTTACGCCGACCGGCTACCCTCTCACCGGCCCTCCGGGCCTCCAATCGATAGATGCGGAGGATCGAAATAAGATAGCCGGTCGGCGTAAGCCACTGGTGGAGGGATTTGAAAACGTTCCAAGCCCTGGAGGGGCGCCACGAGAATTGGATTTTTCGATTTGAAGTGAGGCGCTCATAGAGACGCCTCTACATCTTTTGGGGTTAGTCCACGAACATGAACTCGTTGGACATGAGGAGAGCCTGGGCAAGGGTGGTGATCCTCGAGAGGGCCAGGTCGGCATCCTCGGAAAGTTCGAAGTCGGTCTTGGCCATGAACAGCCGCTTGGGAACCTGGGCTTCGGTGGCCAGATACTCGATCTTCGGAGCCCAGGTGAAGCTGTCGAAGCTGGTGTTGCCAACCTCATCCACGATGAAGTCGATGGTCTCTCCCTTGCTTACCTCGATCGGCTTCACAGCAAGGCTCTCGGCCTTGTTGAGGACCTGACCTTCGGAAAGGAGTCCTGTCCGGCTTGAAATAATGCGGCCGCGAACGCCATCGCCCTTGTCGGAAGCATGGCGCAGGACACCGTTGACCTGGATCTTTCCGGAAACGGGGGCGGTCCATCGACGGATGACCATCCGGTCCTTCCCGCTTCCCGGATGACCGCCGTCGTCATCGAGACTGGTGTAGCCCAGCTTGGGATCCGGACGGTTGGGGCCGCCCTGCCAGATGCCCTTGACCAGTTTGGGAAGGTGGGTGAAGGAGGTGACCTTGCTGGCGTCTTCATTGACCCCGCCGTAGCCGTAGCTCCAAGGGTTGTGGAGCAGGGCATCGGAGTTGTCGGGAGCCGGCTTGGAAAGGAAGGCGGCTGCCTCTTTGAGTTCTCCTTCGGAGGGTTCCCTGAGGAAGACGCGCTGGAATAGGGCTTCCACCTTGGACTCATTCGAGCCGGCGTTCTCCACCTCCGGTCGATGGGCAAGCGTTTGGGCCTGCTCGAGCATGAAGGGGCTGTTCATGAGGAAGAGCGACTGCTGGGGCACGGACGTGGTGAAGCGCCGCGCGTTGGAGGTCTCCGGGTTGGCGAAATCAAAGGTGCGGAACAGGCTGGGCAGGTTCTGTCGTTCGACGAATCCGTAAACCGTCCTCCGGGTGGAGTAGGGCTCAGTGTCGAGAGCCACGGGCAGGCCGCCCATTTTTCGATCCAGCTTCCCGCTGGTGAAGAGGATCGAGTCACGCATGGCCTCCAGGTCCAGCCGGGAGCGGTTCATGCGCCACAGGAGGAAGTTGCTCGGATCGGCCGCAATACCTGCCTTCTCCTTGTCGGGTGAGACGGTGGATGACTGCTGCCATGTCGCGGAGGTCACCAGTTCCTGGATGAGCTTCTTGGTGGACCAACCATTGCGGATGAATTCACCGGCAAGGTGATCGAGCAGTTCAGGATGCGATGGGGCATCGCTCTGGAGTCCGAAGTCGCTGGGTGTGCGTACGATGGCCTCGCCGAAGAGATGAAGCCAGACGCGGTTGACCCAGACACGTGCCGTGAGCGGGTTGTCCTTGCTGATGATGTCCTTGGCCAGTTCGAGGCGGCCGCTGCCCTGGCTGTATTTGGGGCGCTCTCCTTCGGACAGGATATCAAGGAAGCGACGTGGAGCCACATCGCCCCGATTGCCGGAGCTACCGCGGATGAAGACACGTGAGTCACTTGGCTTGGGGACATCCACCAGAGCCATGGCACGGGGTGGGGCGCCTTCATGGGTGGCATCGACGCGGTCAATGTCGGCCTGCAGGTTCCGGATTCGTGGCCGGGCTGCGGCGAGTAGTTCGTTGTTCAGGCTTTCAGGAACATTGGCTGGTGAAGCTTCCGCGTAGAGGACCTGTCGCAATTCCTCCTTGTCCGCATCGGCGAAGGCCTTGAGCGCGGCATCCTTCTTGGTCGCCTTCTGCCACTCTCCTTCGATGCCCTTGAACACCTCGTTGAAAAGCGTGGCCAGGGACTTGAGTGAGTCCGGCTTTTTCTCCTCCAGTCTGGACAGGAGGATGGGGTTGATCCTCTTCTCGCCCGTGGCGGCCTTCCAGGCGGCCAGCTTCTCCTCGAAGGTGTTCTTGAAGGCATCCTTGGGAGCGGCCTCCAGCTCGACCCAGACACTCAGGACGGGATGATGCTTGTTCTCCAGTGCCTTGAGGCCTTCCAGCCAACGCGCGGCGACACCGGGGATCAGCTTCCGTTTCTGGGTTTCCTTGCTCT
>CAZKNW010000327.1:0-5013 GCA_964554035.1 uncultured Verrucomicrobiota bacterium | reverse complement strand
GTGAATCCATTCATACGCCCGGCAGATGGGTTGCCTACGTCAATGACTTCCTGAATTGGTCAAAGCTGACCAGGTTCAAAAGGGTGTTTCTGTCTTGAGCCAGGTTTCGGAATTCGAAAAAGGGATTCGACTCCGCCATGTGACTGCCGATGGGGTGTTCCCTGGAAAGGACACCTATCCCCCAGTCAGAATCGATACAGCACGAATGGACTGATGGATTGGAACGCCATTTCAGAAATGCCTTCCATGTGGTTCCATTCCAATTGCCTCTCGCTGGCGAGTGCAGGAAATGGTAGTCCTCGCGTGAATGCCATTCGGTCGGAGGATTGCAGGCATGAAGCACGACAAAGCCATCGCGCTTCAAGAACTTGAGGGAATGGATGATGTCCCGGTCCACCTGGTCGGCGAGGTGCAGACCATCGATGAAAATGACATCGAATCGAATCTCTGAGGAAAGGATGCTGCCTGAAGAGAGTCGTTCGAAGAATTCATCACTCGTCATTTTGAAATCCACTGGATTGCTTTTGAATTCGAGGCCGGGGTCTACACTGTATTTTTCGTCGGCGTTGATGCGGTTGTAGTTGTCGTCCGGGTTTCGTACGCCAATTTCCAGGTAGCATGTCTTTTCAACCCTTTTGGACAGAAGAAGGTTGATCACGTCCGTCCTCTTGGGTGTCTTGCCATCCTCCGTGCGTTCTCGATCGAGTGCCTCCTTGTAGGCCCTGTCATTCAAGAGTTTTCTTCCTGCGATATAGTAGCTTATGAACGGAATTGATTTTATGAGGGGTTTGATGAACCGCATTGCACTGACCTTCCACTACTCTTGACGCCTTTGGATCAGGATGATTGACCTTCCTGTCGTCTTGAGGTCTGAAGGATCGCCTGGATTCCTCAAATGCGTCAATCACGCGACTGCATCGTTGTCGCAAGCGGAGGGGACAACGGGCAGGAGGAAGCGACGTCGCTGGCATCAGGGATCCTGTGTGACGTGTCTAATCTTCTGAATGACGCTTCACTGATTGCGGTCGGGTTCCGTTCGGATTTCAATCGGGAGCAGGGTGCTGATACCTTCGTTTTTGCATTTGGAGACGATGGTCACTAGCCTTCGGCGCTTTGGGACCGAAGAATCATGTCGAGAACCGAACAGACCTTTGAGCTGCTGCGCAAGTTTGAGTCGAGGAACATCTTCCATGAGGAGAAGGATCCTCAATGGCCCATTGTCTGGGACCGGGCCAAGGGGGTCTGGGTCTGGGATATCGAGGGCAAGAAGTACCTGGACCTCACCTCGGCCTTCGGGGTGGCGGCGGCCGGCCATGCCAATACGGAGGTCGTCGAGGCGGCGACCCAGCAGATGCATCGCCTCCTTCATGGCATGGGTGACGTGCATCCCCATGAGGTCAAGGCGAAGCTCCTCGAACAACTGAGCCGGATCACCTTCGAGCGCTGGACGCATTGCCGGAAGATCGCCATGGAAGGGAAGTCCATCCTGGGCAGTTCCGGGTTTGAGGCTGTCGAGGCCGCCTTGAAGACGGCTTTTCTGGCAACCGGTGAGAAACGTGTGATCGCCTTCAAGGGGGGCTACCACGGTCTCGGATACGGTGCCCTCAGCACCACCCACCGGAAGATGTTCCGTGATCCGTTCCGTGACCAGCTGCGGAGGTTTGGATCCTTTGTCACCTATCCGCAGGACAAGGATGAGGAGAAGACCTGTTGGGAGGAGATTGAGAAGGTCCGGGAGAAGGAGAAGATCGGGGCGGTGCTGATCGAGCCCATCCAGGGAAGGGGTGGGATCAAGGTCCCCCACAAGGGCTTTTTCGGGCGACTCCGGAAGTTCTGTGACGAACAGGGCATCATCCTGATCGCCGATGAGATCTACACCGGCTTTGGCAGGACGGGAGACCTCTTTGCCGTGGAGCATGAGAACGTCGTGCCCGACATTGTCTGCCTCGGGAAGGCGTTGACCGGTGGATTTCCGCTCTCCGCCTGCGTTGGGGAATCGGACCTCATGGACAGGGCCTGGCCTGAATCCACCGGCGAGGCGATCCATACCAGCACCTACCTTGGGCATCCGGTGGGATGTGCGATGGCCCTTGCGCAGATTGAGGAGGTGGAGGAACGGGGTCTGGCCGAGAGGGCGCAAGAGCGGGGTGCCTGGTTGAAGAAGAAGCTATCCAGGATCCCCTCCCAGGTGAGCAACCTGAAGCTCTCGGTTCGCGGTCGCGGCCTGATGATCGGCATTGAGGTGCGGAACGGGAATGACCAGCCGGCGACGGACGTCGTGATCCATTGCATGAAGCAGATGCTGGGCGAGGGCTTCATCATTCTCCCGGAAGGAGACGACTCCGAGGTCATCAGTCTGGCGCCGCCCCTGGTGGTGACGGAAGGCCAGCTTGGACGCGCTGTGGACGCCCTCGGAAAGATCCTGATTTCCCTTGGAGAACCGGGAGAGGCGTCATGACCTTGAACGACATCCGTTCGCTCCTGGGCGAACATTCGATCCAGTTGACCAAGTCTTTGGGGCAATGCTTCCTGCATGACGAGGGAGTCGTGGAAAAGATCGCCAACCTTGGCGAGGCAGGGGAGGGAGACCGGATCCTGGAGGTTGGGCCGGGCCTGGGGCCCCTGACCGAGGTGCTCCTGGCGCGTGGTGCCAAGGTGATGGCCGTGGAGCTGGACCAGCGACTTGTCGAGGTCCTCAAGGGGCGGTTCGCCGGCCAGGAGAATCTTGAACTGATTCACGATGACGCCATGGTGCGCGTGGTGGAACTGGTTCCCAACTGGAACGGCTGGAAGATGGTCGCCAATCTTCCCTACAGCATCGGCTCCCCACTTCTTGTGGAACTGGCGCGGCCGGGCTTCGGTCCGGACTCCATGGCGGTCACCCTCCAGAAGGAGGTGGTGGACCGGATGAAGGCTCCCTCAGGACGGAAAAGCTACGGCGTCCTCACAGTCCTTCTCAACGTCAGCTACGAGGTGGGGGACTCCTTTGTCATTCCTCCCGGATGCTTCTTTCCCGAACCGGCCATCGATTCCGCCTGCGTGAGACTGGTCAGGCGTGCTGAACCGCTGGTCTCGCCGGAGCTTTTCCCCCTGTTCAGGCGGCTGGTGAAGCTCGGGTTCTCACAACGAAGGAAGATGATGATGAAGCTCTTGAAGCAGGATTGGCCTGCGGATGTTCTTTCCGGTGCCTTTGAAGCCGTCGGGCTGGATGAAAGGATCCGTGCTGAAGCCGTGCCGGTGGAGACCTTTGTGAAGATGGCGGAGTATCTTGCTGAACGAAAGGCGGCCCGATGAGTGAGGAGATCTTTGACGTGGTGAATGACCGGAACGAGGTGATTGGCCAGGAGACACGGTCGGTCGTTCATGCAAGGGGTCTGAAGCACAGGGCGGTCCATGTGCTTGTCTTCCGGAAGAACGGGGACCTGTTCATCCAGAAGCGTTCCATGGCCAAGGACGCCGACCCGGGACGCTGGGATACCTCGGCGGCGGGCCATCTGGATGCGGGTGAAGGATACATGGAGGCGGCCCGCAGGGAGGTGAAGGAGGAGTTGGGCGTCGATTGTCCGGATTCGCTGACCTTTCTCTTTGCCTCGGATGCCCGCCCGGACACGGGGAATGAGTTCATTGAGGTCTACCGATGTGAACATGAAGGACCCTTTGTGCTTCACCCTGACGAGATTGAGGACGGGCGCTGGATCGCGATTTCCGAACTCGAGGCATGGATGAAGGAGAAGCCCGGGGAGCATGCCTCTGCGCTTCACCATGTGATGTCCGAATGGAGAACCCTCTAGCGCGGTGGGCAAACTGAGGGATGGGATGTCTTGGTTTTCAGGGCGGGGTGAGGGTATCCAGTCGGTTCTTCGGGGCGGGATCTTGGGGGAGTGCCGGTGTTCCGGCATTTCAAGTTCCCTTCCAGTAGAGACATCCGGAATGTCATCGGGCATTCACGACAGATAAGCGGGCCGTTGAATCGACGGTCCTGCAGGGACAAGACGTTGTGGACCAATCGATCGGATTCGACCTGACATTTACGAACGCCCACTTGAAGGCGGCCCTGTTTGTGTCCCTGCTGAGTGTCTCGCTTGTCGTCTGCCTCCTCAGCTACATCAACCACATCCTCAAGCGGAGCTACTTTGGACTCTGGATCATCGCCTGGGGGTTTTATGGCATCTGGCTGGGGATCAACTTTGCCGTGGATCAAAAGGAGGAGACCCCGCTCGTCTTTGTCTTCAAGCAGTTCTCCCTCGGTGCAGTGGCTGTTTTCCTCTTGTGGGGGGGCGGTCGCTTCCTTCGATTGAAGGTGCGTCAGGAGATGATCGGACTCTATTTCCTGTTTCTCTTCGTCTGGAGTTGTGTTGGGGCCTTTTACCTTGATGACAATCCCTTCGAGTTCCAGATGCCGGTGTTCGTGATCACGGGACTGACAAGCATGATCGTGGGGTGGGGGTATGCGCATCCGAAGTTCCGCAGGGGCGTGCTGGGAGAAGGGCTCATGTCCACCGGTTTCTTCCTCTGGGGTTTCTACCTGCTGGCGTTCCCCTTCTTCCTCAGCCATGACATGCTGGCCTCCTCGTTCATCATCTCGACGGTCCTTCATCTCTTCATCGCCATCAGCATGGTGGTGCTGGTTCTCGACGAAAGCCGCCGTTGGAAGGCCAGGGCGGAGGAACAGGTCCACCTCCAGAAGACCGAGACGACCCTTTTTGAGAACCGGGCCAAGGCGACGGAGAAGCGCTACCGTGCGCTTTTCGAGCTGGCGGCTGAAGGCATCCTCATCTGCTCGCCCCATGGTGAAATCCTGGAACTGAACGAGAAGGCACGGCGGATCCTCGCTGGCGGCGAAGGCAAGGTGAAGGGCGTGGATTTTTTCTCGTTCCTCCAGATGGAGGAGGGAGCCTTCGAATCGGATGGGCGGGACGAGGACCGGATGTCGGGGCTGCTAGAGGCGGTCCAGGTGAGGCTCAAGAACTGGGAGGGCCGGTCGGTGATGGTGGATCTGGAAGGCGCCAAGCT
>CAZKNW010000326.1:0-5014 GCA_964554035.1 uncultured Verrucomicrobiota bacterium | reverse complement strand
CTCTCGGATTACAGTCATTTTGTTGAGTTTGCGGTCTAACCTTTGTTGGTTGGTATCAAACTCGCTGCAACTCGAGATGCGCATTCTGGATATGAAAGGCAACTATCATCCTACCCACCAGCGAACGGACCAAGGCGACAGCGTGGTCTTGTTGATTGAAGACGATCTTGTAGATGCGGAAGCTGTTTCCCGCATGATGAAGAATCGCGTGAGCGAAGGCCGCAGTTCCAAACTTGCCTTTGTCCATGTTGCAGATCTCAAGACAGGACTGGAGCAACTTGGAAATTCCAATGTGGTTGCTGTGATTCTGGATCTTTCCCTGCCTGACAGCAGTGGCCTCGAGACCTTCGAGTTGTTGAAAAAGACTTCCAAACAGGTTCCGGTGGTCATACTAACTGGTGATGGAGACCGCCGTCATGCCAGGGAGGCGATCCGAAAGGGTGCCCAGGATTTCATCCTCAAGTCTGAAGTGAACGATCGGTGGCTTTCGCACGCCTTGGATCATGCGATTGAACGCAAGCACCTTGAGCACAAGGTTGAATTACTGATTGACCGGCTACGGCAGGCCTTGGACGAGCTGAGCGCAAACAATGGGGTAAGGATCAGTGTTTGCGCATGGTGTGGCAGGGTCAGGAACCAGTCGGGGGAATTTGTGGACTTTGAAGAGTTTCTCAAAGACTCGCGGGAATTCGTTTCCCATGGAGTCTGCAACGGTTGTGAAGGCGAACTGATGAAAGGTCTCTCCAATCTGGAGTAGGCCTTGTTTTCGATAGTTATTGCCCGAGGGACTGCCGGCCTCAGATCGGTGCCGGTTCAGGTGAACCGAAGTCGCCCAGATCATCCTGTTTCGGTTTGGGAAGTTCATCCTGAATGGGCAGGGTGGCTGAGGCCTTTGGCGGGTCCTCGTCATCAAAGCTTGGGGGAGGAGTAAAGGTTCCCTTTTCAACGATTTCCTCAACCTGCCAACCGTCCAGGGTTTCATATTCCAGCAGGGCGTTGGCGATCATCTCGAGCTTGTCGCTGTTTTCAACAATCAACCTCTTGGCCGTTGCATACTGGGTATCGATGATGTTCTTGATGGCAGCATCGATCTTCTGGGCGGTCTGTTCGCTGTAGCCTTTGGCCTTGCCCATGTCGCGGCCGAGGAAGACGTATTCGTCGTTTTGATCGTATAGGATCATTCCAAGCTCATCGCTCATTCCCCATTGGCAGACCATGGCATGGGCCATCTGGGTTGCCTGCTGGATGTCTCCGGAAGCTCCTGAAGAGATGTCTTCAGCCACCACTTCCTCAGCAATGCGGCCGGCCATCATGACGGCGATGATGTCGAGAAGTTCCTTTTTACGTCGGTTGAGGAGATCTTCCTTCGGGAGATACATGGTGGCACCCAGGGCCTGGCCCCTCGGGATGATGGTGACCTTGTGAAGCGGATGGGTGTGTTCCAGCATCACGTTGACGAGTGCATGGCCTGCCTCGTGCCATGCCGTATGCTTCTTGTCCTCATCGGTCATGGCCATGCTGCGCCGCTCGCGGCCCCAGCGGACCTTGTCGCGTGCTTCTTCAAGCTCTCGCATGCCCACCGCCTTCTTGTTTTGCCTTGCAGCAAGGAGGGCGGCTTCGTTGAGAAGATTCTGCAATTCCGCACCGGAGTAACCGGGAGTTCCCCGTGCAATCACGGCAAGGTCGACATCCTTCTCCAGTTTCACGTTCTTGGCGTGGACCTTGAGAATCGCCTCCCTGCCACGCACGTCCGGAAGGTTGACGGTCAGCTGCCGATCAAATCTGCCCGGGCGAAGAAGGGCAGGGTCCAGGACATCAGGCCTGTTGGTGGCCGCGATGATGATGATGCCGTCTTGGGAGTCGAATCCGTCCATCTCCACGAGGAGGGCGTTGAGTGTCTGTTCGCGTTCGTCGTTGCCGCCGCCAAGGCCATGACCGCGACTGCGTCCGACGGCATCGATCTCGTCAATGAAGATCAGGCAGGGGGTGTTTTTACGTGCCTGCTCGAACATGTCCCGAACACGGCTGGCACCAACACCCACGAACATCTCGACGAAGTCGGAACCTGAGATGCTGAAGAAGGAAGCATCCGCCTCCCCTGCGATCGCCCGGGCGAGCAGGGTCTTGCCGGTGCCCGGAGAACCCACCATCAGGATGCCCTTGGGGATTCGCCCTCCGAGCCTTTGGAACTTCTTCGGATCCTTGAGGAAATCAACCAGTTCGGAAACCTCTTCCTTGGCCTCTTCGACGCCGGCGACGTCCTTGAAGGTGGTCTTGTTCTTCTCTTTGTTGAGCATGCGCGCACGGCTTTTCCCAAAGCTCATGGCGCCCTTTCCGGCCATCTTTATCTGGCGGATGAAGACGTAGTAGAGGATGCCGATCAGAAGGATGAAGGGTAGAAGATTGAGAAGCACCTTCAGCATGAAGGTGTTCGGGGTGTGGGTCTTGAACTTGGAAGACTCAAGAATGGTCTTTTCCATCTCGGGAAAAAGCCGGGTTCGGATCTCGAAGGGAACGGGCTCGCCGCCTTCCGTAGGGCGATATTTACCCTTGATGGGACGGAGGGCGTGTTCGCCGGCCTCGGCCTCGTAGGTAATGGTCGCCTCAACGATCCGGTCCTCCTCAACGGCGCTTTTGAACTCGTTGTAGGTCAGCTTCTTGATCCCAGCGGTGGGTTTGTTCCACATGAAGAGGAGCGGAACGACCGCAATGATGATCACCCATAGGAAAGCCTGCCGGTTTGGGGACTTCAAGTCTCCTGGACGACGTTCAGGGTTGTTGTTGGGGGAATTACTACTGTCAGACATTTGTTAAAACCGCTTTAAACTATCATCGGCACTGCAGGGAGGCAACCGAACTTCTGATTCATTTGCTCTGCCTTTT
Source organism: uncultured Verrucomicrobiota bacterium (assembly GCA_964554035.1). Taxonomy (GTDB): domain Bacteria; phylum Verrucomicrobiota; class Verrucomicrobiia; order Limisphaerales; family CAZKNW01; genus CAZKNW01. The sequence continues at coordinate 2,131 of CAZKNW010000326.1, read as the reverse complement.
GTTGGATCTATCAGGCCTTTTTCTGCCAATTTGGAGGATCTTCCGGCTGGTTTTCGTGACCGCGACCTGCTGGGAGGGACGCAGGTGTTCCACCCAGAGGATCGCGCCTTCAGCATCCCTAAGAACGGGCACCGACGATCGTCTTTCCCTGGGTATCTTCCTGTTGATGAAGGCATCCTGAAGTTTGACTTGTCCTTGCATCCCCAAGGGCTGGTATCGATCCCCATTGTTCCATGAGGTTACTGACAGAGGTAGCTTGATTTGATCCAAGGACAACCACTCCTCTTCGGTTTCTGCACCTTTCTTCTTTCTCGTGATCCCCTCAAGGCCTTGTCCGGGCTCGACCCAGCGCCAGTACCAGTCCCTGTTTTGCCAAGAAAAGGTTCCGAAGCCTTCTTCCAGTGTCAGCTCTTTTGTGGTGATGGGATCTTCATGTGCTTCTGTCGAAGCGAGACCCACACCCCCGTTTTTGTCCAAAATGACCAATTTTCGGCCTGGAAACATGACGGGGTTGCCATGGTTTGCGATGAGCGAATCGATTAGTTTGGCTCGCGGTGGAATCGCCAAGTTTTCAAGTTGAATCCGCAAAACCTGTCTTTTCAGTGCAAGGGGTAGTTCCTGGAAAGCCGACTTTTGTTTCGTTTCCAGCCATTCAATGGCCATGGTCTCCGTCATGGAGGATTCTTCTGCCATGAGCTGACAGGAGCGGATAAAGGCATTTGGGAATCGACCGTTGCCGAGGGAATTGAGGATGGGGATGACCTCATGACGCAGTCGGTTTCGATCATGATCCATGGACGCATTGCTTGAATCCTCCCTGAAGGAGATCTTGTGCTCTGTGGCCCATCGCCTGATGTCCTCCCTCTTCAAGTGGATCATCGGGCGGAGAAGTGTAATCTCCCTGTCGGAGGGACTCGGGGAAACCGGCTGGATTCCCTTCAACCCGGAACCACCGGTGCCGCGGATCAGCCGCATGAGAAGGGTCTCCACGTGGTCGTCGAGGTGGTGCGCCAGAACCACGTGGCCACAATCCTGTCCTCTTGCGGTTTCAGCGAGAAAGGCATGGCGGAGGTTTCGGGAGACGGTTTCAATCGATTCTGATTGCTCTAGCGAAGCAGCCCGTGCGTCTCCGTGGCCAATGAAACAGGGAATTCCAAGACGCCCTGCCTCCGACTCGACGAAGACCTGATCTCCGTCGCTTTCCTCTCCGCGGAGATGATGATTGAAGTGGGCTACCAGCAAGCGTCCCTGCAGGCGACCCGATTCACGAAGGTTCCAGACCGCATGCAGGAGCGTCATCGAGTCCATTCCTCCGGAGATTCCAAGGAGAAGCGGAGTCCTTTGCGGTAGGATGGAAGTATCGAGAATCAAGGCTTGGACGCTAGAGAGGCTCGCGGGTTCCGAAACCCGAGTCGAGATCGTGCCAGTACTCGATGTCCTCTTCACCTTTTTCCCAGCAGAGGAAGACTTCGCGGCCTCCGACGAAGGCAGGAAAGTCGATGAGTCCCCGTTCCAGGTCCTTGATCTGGATTTCCTTTTCGGAAAAGCAGCGGAGCAGGTCCTTGATCTCGCTGAGGGTTGTGATCCATGCGTTCACATCGGGCCCTCCGTGGTCATTGGGATCACGGGTGACCCTTTTGAGAAGCATCTCGTCGAAGTCGGATGCCTGCCGTCTTTTGATGGTCAATTGCTCAATCCACCTGGAAACGGTGGGTAGCAGGGATTTGGCCTCCTCGCGGGTGTAATGCCTTTTGAACCGATGCGCCATGATCAGTCCTCGGAGCCATCCTTTTTCTTTTCGGCCTTGCCAGTCCCGAGCTTCTCCAACTTGCCGGATAATGCCTCAGAGGGCTCGATGTCGTTGGCTTTTTTCCAGAATTCGGAGGCTTTCTCCCTGTTGTCCAGTTTGAAGTAGATATCCCCGAGATGTTCAAAGAGGACTGCATCGGGTTCGTTGATGAGCTTCATCGCCTTCAACTGGTAGGGAAGGGCTTCCTTCACCTCTCCAAGCTGGTAGAGTACCCAGGCCATGCTGTCGAGGAAGGCGGCGTTTTCCGGCTGCTGCTTGACTGCCTTGGCGATCAACTCCTTCGCCTCCTCCAGTTTCTCGCCACGTTCCGCCCACATGTAG
>CAZKNW010000325.1:0-5055 GCA_964554035.1 uncultured Verrucomicrobiota bacterium | reverse complement strand
CTTGTCCGGCGCGAAGAACATCGCGGTGAAGGAAAGATCGTAGTCGAACTGGAACAGCGATAGGTCGAGGGCATTCGCGTTGATGATGCGAACCCGGACGAACTGGTCCATGAGGGGTTTCAGGTCGTCATTCTCGAGAAGCACGGCGGTGTCAATGCCCATGCAACCCATGCAGGGGACACAGCGCAGGATCACCATGACAGGTTTTCCAGTGAGGCTTGCGGCATTGAAGCCCTCATCCACGCTTTGGTAGATCCAGCGCGAATTGGATTCCATCTTGGCCTTGTCCTGCCGGACGGCCCCCTCACGGTCCTTGACTGTCTCAGCGACGAGGGAGAACGAGAGCAGGCACGGCAGTGCCACTGAAATGATGCTGGATTTCATGGTTCGGGAAAATAGCGGGATTCCGTGGAAAGGAAACCTGAAAATGAAAATCGGAAGCCGGTCTTGAATGAGGAAGGCAGGAAGCAAGAAGATCAGAATGAGCCCTGAACCAACTGCTGTTGGGGTTCCTGTTTTCCTGCCTTTCTCATTCCGTGTCCGCCTCGGTGGGAGCGGGGCGGAGGACGGGGTTGGTGGGGGTGAGGTCCTGCTGGGGGATCTGCTTGTTTCCGGAAGCTCCGAGCTGGATGAGGCGCTCGCCGCTGGGGCGTACCATGCGTTCGTAGCTGCCTACCGCCTTGTTGTAGGAATCGTTCGCCCTTTCGAGCCCCTTGCGGATGTCGTCGAAGTGACCCAGAAAACGTTGGGTCCGGCTGTAGAGCTCCTGTGCTGACTTGGCGATCTCCCGGGCATTCTCGGTCTGGTCGTGTTGTTGCCAGCTGACGGCCACGGAGCGCAGCAAGGCGATGAGGGATGCCGGTGTGGCGATGATGATCTGTTTCTCCGCCGCCCAGATGATCAGGTCACGATCGCCTTCCAGGGCAGCGCTGAAGAGGGATTCCGCGGGAAGGAACAGAACCACGTAGTCGAGTGAGCCCTCGAACTTGCTTGGGTAGTCCCTCGCTGCAAGGTCCTTGATGGTTTCCTTGAGCTTTCTGGCGTGGGCTTCCAGTGCGGTCTTCCGCTTCATCGGTTCGCACTCTTCGAGAGCCCCTAGGAAATCCATGTCGGGTACCTTGGAGTCCACTAGAATCCGTCGCTCGCCGGGAAGGTGGATGACCAGGTCGGGCTTGGCGTTGTCGGAGACCTGCTGTTCAGAAAAATCACAATGGCTGCTGAGTCCGGCCGCCTCCACGACGCGGCGGAGGGTTTCCTCCCCCCATCGGCCGCGAGCCTGACCAGAGCTGAGGACCTTGCGAAGTTCCATGGTCTCCTCGGCCAGGGATCGACTGTCAGTGGCAAGGGTCTCTAGGTGCTTCTTGAGTTCGCCCATGGACTTGCTGCGCTCAGTCTCGTTTTGACTCAGGCGTCGTTGATAGCTTTCCAACTGCTCCTTCAGTGGCTTGACGATGCCGGCGATGGCCTCCTCACGCCTGGCCAGATCGCCCTTCGCCGTTTCCTGGAACTTTCCAAGCGTCTCGGTGGCAAGCCTGAGGAATTCGGGATGGGACCTCTTGAGTGCCTCGGTGCTCAGTGCGGCGAAGGAATCCTTCAATTCCTGCAGGGCCTTGCTGTGGGCGGTCTTCAGCTCCTCCAGGTGTTTGCCATGCTCCGCCTTGAGTTCTTCCAATCGCTTGAGGGCAACTTCGGCTTCCGTCCTGGATGAGGAAAGATCCGCAACCAGGCGGGTGTTCTCGTTTCGCGACTCGGAATGTTCCTGCTTCAGCGACTCAATGCTGCGGCGCAGTTCGTCGACGACCGCGGTTTGGTCTGATGCGCCCGGCTCCTTCTTCCTTCCTGCAAACCAGCCGGTCAGGCCACCAAGAATGGCTCCAATCAGGATTCCGACGAGCAGGTAGGCTTCAGGTGTCATCAGGGGTTGGCTACCTAGAAATGGGCGATGACCTCGATCTCGACATGGGCTCCGAGGGGAAGGGCGGCCACCTGGATCGTTGAGCGGGCTGGGAAATCGTTGGTAAAGGATTCGGCGTAGACCCCGTTGACAGAGGCAAAATCGGCAAGGTCCGTGAGGAAGATGGTGGATTTCACCACGTTGGCAAAGGTGAGCCCCTGATCCTTCAGGATGATTCCGACATTCTTCAGGACCTGTCTGGCCTGTGCAGCAGTGTCACCCTCCACAAGTTTTCCAGTGGACGGGTCGAGTGGGATCTGTCCTGAGCAAAAGAGGAGGTCGCCGATGCGGACCGCGTGGTTGTAGGGGCCTACCGGTGAGACGGCGCCTTCGGGTTGGATCACGATTTTTTGAGCCATGATGGGGAGAGACTAGGGGCGCCGGTGCGTCGAGGTCAACCTGGGTGGGCTGAAACCTTGGGAGGCTCGAAAAACTTCCCCTTTTCGGATGTCCTGATAGGCTTTCTCCATGCCCAAGCAAGCATGGAACATCTTCGTCGGATTTCTGGTCCTGGCTGTCGTGGCGTTTCTTGGTTTCACGGCATGGCAGTACCGGAGCCAATACGAAATCGCCCAAGGAGAACTTGAAGAGATCCGCCGGGAAGCGGATGACAAGAGCAAGATCCTTGGTGAGAAGGACCTTACCATCGAGACCCTTGAAAGGGAGCTGGATGACGTCAAGCGTGTGTTGGAGGACAAGACGATTGTCGTGAACGAGCTGGAGAAGCAGCAGGCCAGCCTGATGACCGAGAAGACGAATCTTCGCAGTGAAAACCTGAAGCTCATCCAGGAGAAGGTGGAGATGAACCGCCTCAAGGGCGATCTTGAGCGCTCAATGGTCGAGCAGCTGAACTCCAAGGATGTGGCGATTTCCGAGCTGAAGGGCAAGTTGACCGTGGACATCCTGAACCGGGTCTTGTTCGACACCGGGCGCAGCGAGCTCAAGGAGGAGGGAAAGCAGGTGCTTCTGGATGTGGCCGAGGTTCTGGAGAGGTATCCCAATCGTCAGATCCATGTGATTGGTCATACGGATGACATTCCCTTTTCGAGTACCACGGGGCGCTACCGGAACAACTGGGAACTTTCAGCCGGCAGGGCCACGGCCGCGGTTGCCTTCCTGCAGCAGAATGCCGGGGTCAATCCCAAGCGGCTGGCGATCGTGGGTTTCGGGGAATACCATCCCATCGCCTCCAACGAGTCGGCTGAGGGGCGTGCCCAGAACCGGCGCATCGCCATCGTGATCATGCCCGAAGGGCTCAGCCTGGCTCCGGATCCTCCCGAGGTGGAGGAGAAGCCGGTCCAGCCTGAGACCACGAAGGTGGAAGCCCCTGAGCCAGAGGAAGCCCAAGCGGTAACCATTGCTGAGAAACCGGTGATCGCACCGCTTCCCAAGAAGCCTATTGCGACGGGAATCAAGCCCATCTCGCGCCCGATCTCGACCACAAACGATTGAGGTGGTCAGGGCTGGCACGGAATCTGCCAGCCTGATGACCTCATGGAGGTTTCTTTTAGAGTTCCGGGCAAGGGGTTTACCCTGATTGAACTGTTGGTGGTGATCGGCATTGTGGGCGTCCTTTCAGGGTTGCTCCTCGTTGTGGTGGGCAAGGGGCAGGGAAAGGCCCAATCAGTCCAGTGCCTTTCCAATCTCCGCGACTGGGGCCATGCCACTCTCCTGTATAAGGAAAAGTTTGGAGGAGCGCTTCCCAAGGACGGTTCTCCCAATGGAACTTCCAAGGTGGAGGGTTGGTACGTGGAGTTGCCGCCCTTCATCGGGCTCGAGCCGTATCACCAGCAATCATGGAGGACCAATGCCGGCGAGGCTCTTCCTGGGAATCCCTGGATCTGTCCTTCCAATCCTAGGGTCAGCAATGGAAACAACCTGTTCCACTATTCACTGAACCGAGGCGTCAATGGATCGGGTGCCGGCAATCGAAGGCACACGAGCACGATCACCTATCCCGCCATGACAGTCTGGATGTTTGACAACGGAGGGAGGGCGGCTGTGGCACGCCAGAACAACGTGCATCCGGAACTTCATTCTGAAGGAGCCAACTTCCTTTTCTTGGACGGCCATGCGGAGAATGTGCCCAGTGAGGAATACTGGGATTTCTCTTCGGACCGGGGGCATACCAACAGCGCCATCCTCGTGTGGGACCCTTGAGGCTATTTCGATTTTTTCCTGGGTGTCTTTCTCTTGGGTGTCGTCTTCCTTTTTTGAGGTATGGTCGTCGAGGGTCTTATTTCCCCGGGCATCGTGAAGGCACCCATCCGCTGGATCTCCGTCAGGCTTGTGATGCCTTCGCGGACCTTGTCCACACCATCATGCAGCAGGGATTTCATTCCTCGGTCCTCGAGATGCTGCCGCAACTCGATCTCGGAGACGTGGTGCAGAAGGAGATCGTAGTCACTCTGCTCCTTTTGCCAGATTTCAAAGATGCCCACCCTACCATGGTATCCCGTTTCAAAGCACTTCTTGCAACCGACGGACTCAAATGCCTTCGCGGGCGGGGTGATGCCATGCTTCTTGAGCCATGAACGTTGTCCTGGTGTCAGCTTGGTCTCCTCCTTGCAATAGGAGCAGAGCTTTCGGACGAGTCGCTGGTTGACCACGAGATCCAGAACGGTGGCAATACGGGCATCGGGGATCTGCCAGGTCCTGAGCAGGGAAACGACTCCGGGCGTGTCGGGGCTGTGCACGGTGCTCATGACGATGTGTCCACTGGCGGAGGCCTCGATGGTTGTGGCGAGCGACGTCCTGTCCCTGACTTCCCCCACCAGCATGTAGTCGGGATCCAGGCGAAGCATTGATTTCATTCCCTTCTGGAAATCGAGACCGTGATCCTCATCGATTTCGATCTGCGTGATGCCATCAATCTGGTACTCGACAGGATCCTCAAGAGTGACCACGGCGCGATGCGCCACGTCCAGTTCCTGAAGCAGGGCGTAAAGGGTGGTGGTCTTGCCTGCACCTGTGGGGCCTGTCACGAGACAGAGGCCCCTCATGGAATGGAGCCAGTTGTCGAAGACCTCCACATTACCTTCAGAAAGTCCTAGGGCCAATCGACATTCACTTCAACCAGATGAGCGAAGCTGCTAGGTAAA
>CAZKNW010000324.1:0-5088 GCA_964554035.1 uncultured Verrucomicrobiota bacterium | reverse complement strand
GTCGCCGGTATTTCCCACTGAAAGCACCGGCCGGGAACCCTCGGCCTGTTTCAGTTCCACGCGGACCCTCCCCCCTTCCCGATTGTATTTCACCGCGTTGCTCAAAAGATTCTGGATCACCTGTTGAATCAAGGTCTGGTCGACCGGGGCCACGATTCCTGGTTGAATCTCGGACTCAACCTCCAGGCCTTCCGCAAGGATTCCCAGATCCTCCACGTGGTTCTCGACCACCTCGCTTAGGACTACTTCGGTCCGGTCCAGCTTCAATTCTCCGGTGTCGGCCTGCGACAGAAGCAGGAGCTTCTGCACAATGGATTTCAACCTCTGGATCTCACCCAGAAGTTCACTCCAGCGCCTCTGGTCATCTGAGCCATCCGCCGCATGTTGCAATGCCGTCTCGATCTCGCCCTGCAGGATGGCCAGCGGGGTCTTCAACTCGTGCGAGGCATCCGCACTGAAACGTGTCGCCTGATGAAAGCTTGATTCCAGCCGGTTCATCATGCCGTTGAAGACATCAATCATCTCCATGAAATCCCGGTCAAAGCCGGAAGGATTCAACCTCTGGCCAAGCCCCCTTGAATTCACATTCCGCAACGCATCCGAAAGCTGCCTGACCGGAGAGAGGGCTCGCCCCGCCAGCAACCAGGCACAGCCTGCAACAAAGAGCAGACCGATCACGACGGTCACAAGGTAGTTGCGTCGCAACTCGAGCATGCGCAGATGAAAGGTCGTCATGTCGGCGCCGAGCAGGAGGGTGTTGACCGGATTGCCCATCACCACAATTCGCCACTCGGTCCCATCCGGTCCCGTTCTTGTCTCGAAGCGCGGAAGCTTCAGTGGCAGGTCCATCTGGTCCTCAGGACCACGCCTTCCACCGCGCCTTGGTCCGCGATCACCACCATTGCGATCCTCTTCCCGGAAAAAGGGATCCCCATCCGGCCGGGGACGGGGTTCACCCTCCTCACGGCGGAAGGGCCTTCCACGGAACCGCTGATACTCCTCCAGACGCCTTTCGTGCCCCAGCATGTAGTTCTCGTTTGGCTTCATATCCAGGGCATCCAGGTTGGCCGGCCAGTCTTCGGACTGGTATTCCATCCCGTTGCGCTGATCGATGAAACTCATCACATAGAAGGGCCGTTCCCCAGTTCCGGACGGCAGAAGCTTGAGTGCATCGTCCAGCCGCTCGTAGTGGTTGCCACTATGCCTTCGGGAAAGGTTGCCTTGTCCAAGGTCGAGCAGGTCGCGATCAATGCGCAGCTGGTTCTCCCGGACATTGATCTCCCAAAGCACCCAGCCTGTCCCCAGCAACAGCACGGCCGTGGTCAGGCCGGAGAGCAGTGCGATCTTGAGACGGAAGGACATGGGAGTTTCCTTGGTATTCAGCCTTTTCGAAATCGGTAGCCCACCCCCCGGACCGTCTCGATCAAAGGTTTTGCCGGATCGTCCGAGATCTTTTTCCGGACACGCTGGATGTAGACATCGACCAGGTTGGTCCCCGGATCATGATGATATTCCCAGACCTGCTCGCATAGCTGGGTCCTGGAAAAGACCCGTCCTGGCGATCGCATCAGGCAGGTCAGGAGGGCAAATTCGCGTGAAGTCAGTTCCACCGACTCCTCATTTCTCACCACCTCACGGGTCACCAGGTCCACCTTGAGTCCCTCGGCTTCCATGAGGTTGGAGCCTCCCCCTCCCGATCGGCGGATGAGTGCATGAAGGCGAGCCACCAGCTCATCGATGAAGAAAGGCTTGGTCAGGTAGTCATCTGCTCCGTAGTTCAACCCTTCCACACGCTCATTGAGGGAACTGCGTGCGGTCAGAAGAATCACCGGAACCTTGCTGCCCCCTTCGCGGAGTTGGCGCACCACGCTCAGTCCATCGCGCCCCGGCAACATGATGTCGAGGACGATGGCGTCATACAGTGATTCCGAGGCCTGGTGCAGCCCTTCATCCCCATCATGACAGACATCCACGACAAAACCCTGTTCCTCCAGTCCCTTGCGGACAAACGAGGCGATCTTCTTTTCATCTTCTACAACGAGGACCTTCACGGTAGGAGGAATGTAGTCCCGAAAAGGTCAGACCCGAAGTGTTTTTGAATTACAGAATTGTCATGAATCCGTTCATGTTCCGTTCATGATCCCCAGCCATGGTGTCTGCAGTTCACAACCACAAAACAAACGAACAACATCATGAAAATCAAAACACTCACACTCATCGGAATGATCCTCGCCACCACCACCCTGACCCAGGCCGAACCCGGCAAGGAAGGAAGGGGGCCGCGGGGAGATCGTGAAGGACAGTTCCAACGCGGAGACCGGGAAGGTCGTGGCCCCGGAGGTCCGGGCGGTCAACGGGGAGAAGGCCGCGAAGGAGGTCCCCGCGGAGGCGGACGTCCCGACCCCATCTTCATGGCCATCGACACCAACCGGGACGGTGCCCTCAGCCAGTCCGAAATCGACGGCGCCGTGGCGGCCCTGAGAAAGATGGACAGGAACGGCGACGGACAGATCACCCGTGATGAGATGGGTGGCGGACGTCGTGGTCCCGGGGGCGAAGAAGGCATGCGTGGCCAACGCGGGGATCGTGAAGGCGGCGAAGGACGTGGTCCCCGTGGACCTCGCGGTGACCGTGAAGGCGAAGGTCGCGGCCCGCGCGGCGGACAAGGCCCGGAGCATCCTGCACGTCCTGAAGTGGAATAACCCGAACCCACCTCAAACCGCCCTGACATCATGAACACACGGACCACCCTCTTTGTTCTACTGGCAGGCTGCAGCGCCCTGACGGCCGCATTCCTCGCCACCCGAACCTATGGCCAGGAACAAACCGCAGCCTACAGCCCGACTGGAACCTTGACGGTCCAGATGGACAGGGCATCCAGCGAGCAAGCAGAGCGCCCCATCAGGCAAATGGCGCAGGCTCGCCCCGACCGCCCACCGCCACCCCGCGACCCGCGGGGTGGCCGGCGGGGTGGTGGAACCCCGGACGGAAAGCGAAAGCCATCCATGTCCGACACCCTCAGGGCCAACATCTATGCGGACAACACCTTTGAGCTCTACATCAACGGTCGCCTCACTGCGGTGGATTCCATTGAATTCATTCCCCACAACGTCATCTCCGTAGACATCCTGCCGGAATACCCCATGACCATCGCCGTCAAGGCGATGGACAACGCGGATCCAAGGACGGGCACGGAATACGGCAGCAGTATTGGCGACGGCGGTTTCATCCTGAAGATCGGGGACCGGATTGTGACCAACGGAGAATGGAAGGCACAGCCCGTCTTTCACGGACCCGTCAACGGGGATGTGAAAAATCCCCAGGTGCGGCATGCTCAAGCCCCGCCCAACTGGATGATGCCTTCCTACGATGACAGCCGTTGGCCCAGGGCCACCGTTTTTTCCGAGAACGAGATACGTCCCAAGGATCCTTATTATCAGAACGATTTCCGAGGTGCTCAATGGATCTGGTCGAAGGACCTGAAACTCGACAACACCGTCCTTTTCCGCGCCACCTTCAACGGTCCATCAGCCGACTTCTACACCGGCCGTTGAATCCACAAGCCCAACCGAGCCATGAAACCAAGACGCCTTCTCCTTCCCATTCTCCTGTTCGCAATTTCCCTCTCGGCACATGAGCCCGGGGAGGAAGGGCACTCACATCAGCCAACGCCGGAGCAGGTTTCCTACATCGAGCAATTGAACACCCGTCCTCACCTCATTTTTCCGGAGCCCACCCAACTGGTTCAGGCGGGCGGGATCCCCGCCAGTTCAAGATATGCCCATCTTCACCAGATGATGCAGAAAAGCTTTGGTGCCTTTGACCACAAGGTGAAAACCCGCTCCGACGGAAACTATTTCTACGTGGAATCCGATGGTATTCCCGAACACCAGATGATGGTTGGGATTCGAGCCTGGCAACAACAGGTTCCACTACCCAAGGACTACACCGGCAACAACGCATGGCGCATTCCGCTCAAACCGGTCCCGGCCGGAAACAAGCTCTCGGCCAGGAACAACTTCTTCCGGGGCGCCATTGCGCTCGCCGTCAATGGAGTCCCCATCTTCAATCCCATCAAGAATGATGGACGCACCGACACCTTCCTCGCTGGGGAACTCGACAAGTGGGGTGGCCATTGCGGACGCGGTGATGACTACCACTATCACCTGCCCCCGGTTCATCTTCAGAGTCAGGTAGGCCCCGGGATGCCCATCGCATTCGCGCTCGATGGCTATCCGATCTTTGGGCTCACCGAACCCGATGGATCCAAGGTCGCGGGGCTGGATTCCCTCAATGGCCATCAAGATGCCGCGGGCAACTACCACTATCACTCCACAAGGACATACCCTTATCTCAACGGTGGCTTTCACGGTGAAGTGCGAGTGGCAGGTGGCCAGGTCGATCCCCAGCCAAGGGCTGGAGGGATTCGACCCGCAACCCGTCCTCTCAGGGGTGCCAACATCACAGACTTCGCTGGGGATCCGAAAACTGGCTACGTACTGACCTACGTGTTCAACGGACGGAAGGCCCAGATCCGCTACAAGTCCCAGCCTGATGGAAGCGCCACCTTTCAATATGTGGACACCAACGGCAGCACCCGCACGGAAACCTATCAGGCAAGGCGTGCCGGAGGCCCGGGAGATCGTCCACCAAGACGGAATGATGGCCGTCGGCCTCCACGCCCGGATGAGAGGAGGCGACCATGAAATGGATCCTATGTCTCATCCTGGCAGGCTGCTCCATCTTCGCCCACGGTGCTACCCGGCCCAACTTCGTCTTCATCCAGGGAGAAGCCATTGGTTGGGCGATGCTTTCCACAAGGATGGCGAAAGATCGCCCTGATTCCAGCAGCAGCGACTACCACACCCCCAACCTCGCCAGGCTCGCAGAGGAAGGAGTCCGCTTCTCCAGTTTCTACGCACCTTCCCCACGTTGCACCCCATCGCGTGTCGCCTACCTGACCGGAAGGAGCCCGGCCCAGCTGCACATGACCTTCATCTCGAACCGCGACTCAGGTGGCCGGGTCATCATGGAAGGCTCCACCACCCAGCTGTCGCCGGAGTACGACACCATCCCATCGTTACTCAA
>CAZKNW010000323.1:0-5104 GCA_964554035.1 uncultured Verrucomicrobiota bacterium | reverse complement strand
TTCTTTCCATGGTGGGAAAGGCTGTGATAGCCACCCTTCACTCCGAGGTCGCGGGTGTTGAAATCCTTGCTGGCCACCTCAAGCGTGGCGACTCGTGTGGAGTTGGTCTGCAACGCCAGCACGATGAGATCGAACAAGGATGGCAGGTCCTGGACGATGCCCTTGTAGCCAGGTGCATCGTAATCAACATCGGGCTTGGGAATGTTCTGCCATTCCTTCTGCTGCTGGATCCGCTTTTCAACATCCCGAAGAGACGTGAAATACTCATCCAGCTTGTCACGGTCGCGCCCGGTCAGGCGGTTACCCAGCGACTTGGCCTCTCCATGCACGGCATCGAGGATCGATCCCTTGAGGTGCATGAGTTCGATCTCCCGTTTTTTGGCCTCTGGGCTATCATCGACGAACAGCTTGTTGAAGAGTTCCTTCGGACTGGTGATGGGTGGGACACGGGCACCAGAACGTGTCCAGCACATCCGGCACCCACCGTGCAGACCGGTGTCCGAACCGACGGTCAATGAGGGAAAACGCGAGGAGGAACCAACATGTTCCGCAGCCCTTTGGTCCAGGCTGATGTTGCCCTCCGGCATCGACTTGGCCTCCTCGGCCTTGACGCCGCTGAGGAAGGAGTGGACGGCAAAGTGCCCCCCCTTGATGCCGTGATCGAGATTGGAGAAAACCGAAAAATCGCCCGGGTGTCCGGCGAGCGGCTCCAGCAGGTGTGGAAGATCAAAGTCCCTCCCTTCCTTCTTCGGGAAGAATTCCTGCGGATACATGCCGAAGGAATTGCCCACGCAGACCATTTTCATCCTTTCGCCGGCAGTCCTCTTCACTGCCGGTGCACCAAGAAGGTGGCTGAGTGAAGCCATCTGGGGAAGCGCAAGGGTGACTCCTGCCGCACGGAGGAAATGGCGACGGTTTACGGTCTGGATGGAGGATCTGCTCATATCGATCGAATGAAGACTCTAGCGCCGGTTCCCATATTCATCCAGAGGGAATCCACAGCCTTCCCAATCCCCCTGGATGATCCGAATGATCAAAACCGTTTCAGCCTCAGGGCATTACCAATGACCACAACGTCTGAAAGCCCCATTGCGGCTGCGCATATCAATGGACTGACAAAACCAAGGGCCGCCAGTGGAATGGCAGCCACATTGTAGAAAAAGGCCCAGAAGAAGTTCTGCCGGATCACCCTGTTGGTCCGGGATGCCAGTTGGATGGTTTTCAGGATCATCTCGAGATCCCCGTTGAGCAGGAGAAAGTCGGAAGACTGACGGGCCACATCGGTGGCATTGCCAATCGCGATTCCCAGGTCCGCCTGCGCGAGGGCAGGAGCGTCGTTGATGCCGTCACCGACAAAGGCAACGCATTCTCCTCGATCCTGAAGTTCCCTGATGGCATCCGCCTTGTCGCCCGGAGAGACTCCAGCACGATAGTCGTCCATGCCCAGGTCCCCCGCCACCGCCCTTGCCGCATCCTCGTGGTCACCCGAGATCATCATGAGCTTCAAGCCCTGAAGCTTCAACTGCTCCAGGTGGGCTCTTGCGCCCTTCTTGAGTTCATCCCGGATGGCGAACACGACCCTCAGTCTTCCATCCAGCGCAAGACCGGAAAGGGCACACCCTTCCTTCCTTCGGTCAGCGGCAAACGATTCCACCGAAGAAGATTCAATCCCCTGCTCCTTCAACCAGGAAAGCGACCCCAGCAGGACACGTTGACCACCCAGCCTTCCCTCGAGGCCTCGTCCCGAATGCTCCCGGAACTCGGACTTGAGATCTGACTCAGAGAATGTCGGTTTCTGCCCCTTCGCCCAGGAAGCAATTGCCTCGCTGATGGGATGGCGGCTCTGGGAGGCGACAACGCGAACCCGATCCACCGATTCAGGCGAAAGCTCCCCTTCGTTGGGAACGACATGGTCGATGACCTTCGGTTTGCCCTCCGTCAGGGTACCGGTCTTGTCAAAGACCACCGTCGTGATCTCACCCGCCTTCTCCAGCGCGATGGCGTCCTTGAGGAGAATACCATGCCTTGCGGCCGCGCCTGTTGCAGCGGCAAGGGCGGCGGGCGCCGCAATCCCCATCGCACAGGGACAGGCGACGATCAGGACTGCCGCCGCATGAATCACGGCTGCCGCCAAAGCCACATCCGGGACGTGACTGTGCCACAGCCATGCGGAGAGGCTCGTGTGCAATGATGAGGTCGCGCCATAGGCCAGCCACCATGATCCAAAGGTCAGCAGGGCAACAACGATCACCACTGGCACAAAAACGGCGCTGATCCGGTCGGCGAGCCTCTGAATGCCAGCACGACTTCCCTGCGCCCTTTCGACGGCTGCGATGATGGATGAAAGAACCGAGTCGTCCCCTGCTGCTGTGGCCCGGATCTTCAGTCTACCATCCAGGTTGCTTGTTCCGCCGAAGACCCGCTCACCCGGGGCCTTTCTCACCGGCATGGATTCACCCGTCAGCATGGACTCGTTGACGGAGGATTCCCCCTCTTCCACCTCACCATCCACAGGCATCTGATCACCCGGCCTGACCAGAACGATGTCCCCATTCTTCAAGTCATCGACCCTGACCGAGTTTTCATTTCCATCGGGTCCGACTCTGGTTGCCATGGCAGGCCTGAGGTCGAACAAGGCGTTGATGGCGTCCGCCGTCTTCGCCGAGGTTCGTGCCTCCAGCCAGTGCCCCAGACTCACGAGGGCGATGATACCCACGGACTCCATGAAAAAAAGATGCCCCCCTGTTCCAAGGATGAGAGAGACCGCACTGAAGACATAAGCCGTGCCTGAACCGAGGGCGATCAGCGAATCCATACCAAGATTCAAGGATGCCAACTGCCTTAACGCCCCCTTGAAGAACGCCGCGCCAGCCGTGACGACAACCGCCGTGGCCAGGACAAAGGACATCACCTGGTGCCAGCCAACCATACCGAGTCCAAGGAACCATTCCGCCACCGCCAGCCAGAGGAAGACAGGGCCAGCGATGCGGATCCTCAACATCCAGAGCTGCTCGGGCGAGAGGCCATTTTCTCCCGAGGTGGACTCCTGCAGCTTCGACGCATAGCCCGCCCCTTCGATCGCCTCGACCACCTTTACCGCCCAAAGATCGGGGTCGGCCCCTTCCTTGAGCTTCACCAGGGCCTCCCCCTTTTCGAGGGAAACCTTGACCGCTTCCACCGCTTCCAGGCCGGAGACCACCTTGGTTACACCGGCAACACAGCCTTGGCAGCTCATGCCGTCTATCGAAACCGTGAAGGTGTTCTCAATCCCTTCGCTCATTCGTCATGTCCCTTCGTGAAAACCATCCTTCACCCTAGTGCGTTCATCACCATTGGTAAACACCCCCAAAAAACGGAAGCAGTCAAAGAAGCTTCTCCATCGTCTGATGAGGGATCCCCACCTCCATGAAAATCCCGGATACAGGTTTGAATCCCAGTTTCGAATAGAACCCCATGGCTTCGCTCCGCGCGTGCAGCACTATTTTCCCTGCTCCCAGCCTCCTACATTCCTGCTCGGCGGCATGAATCAGCATGGCGCCGATTCCCCTTCCTCGAAGCGAAGACGCAACGACCATTTGCCGAAGGCGAATGTTTTGATCGTCGACGGGTTTCAGGATGACACAGCCCACCAGTTTCCCATGGATGACATGGACGAGATGGATCTGGGCCTCTTCGCCCTCCACATCGTCCGGCGTCAGTTCCAGCCCCAGTTCGTGGCGAAGGTGCCTTTCGCGAAGGGCGAGAGCCTCCCTGTAGAGGGCTCCATCGAATCTCACCTGAACAACACCGTCAGGGGTATCCGGTTCTACCGTATTCATCGGGTTCCAAATCGCTTCCAGAAACAAAAAAACCGGCCTCCCCAAAAAGGAGGCCGGTCTTTCGAAAAGGTTCTAAACCTTAGTACTGGTTCGTGGACTCAGTCTCGTTAACCGGGCGACTGATCTGGTCGCTGGTCATCTGAACAGAGAAGCGAACGTCGCCAGCCTTGTCGGCCTTGACCACCACGCGCCAGGAGACCTTCTCCTTCGGAGCGATGGAGGCAACCGGAGCCAGGGTGATCTTCTTGCCGCTGGCAGAACCTGCGGTGACACCGGTCGTGGAGACGTAGGACTGGCTGTCCTCGAGCATGCACTCGATCTTCACGTTCGTGGCAGGAGCAGATCCCTGGTTGGTGACAACGATCTCGTAAGTCTGGTTCTGTCCGACCTCAATCGGGTCAGCGATGTCAACCACCTCAAGGAGGATGGCAGGAATACCGGCAACCTTGGTGCCGCAGGTGGTGGAAACAGGCTTGGCACACTCGCCCTTGGCCATACCCGTGATGGAGATCTGTCCGGGGGTTGCGAGGGTGAAGGTGGCGCAGACTTCCTTGGACTCGCCGGCAGGCAGGTTGCCAATGTTCCAGACGACCTGGTCGCCGCTCAGCGTTCCACCTGCAGTGGCACCCTGGAAGACAACACCTGCAGGAACAGCGGCAGAAACCATGGTTCCGGTGGAAACCGAATCACCCGTGTTCTTCACGGTGAAGCAGACGGGAACCGGACGACCGGCAAAGCGCTCGCTCGGTGCATCGCAGGCGATGGTCAGCACAGGAGAAGTAACCTTGGTGGCTGCACCGTCCTGGGCGGAAACTCCCTGACGGCTGCTGGCCTTGGCCATGCTGTCGTAAGTTCCAGTCTTTCCAGGAACGGCAACAACGGTGTAGCTCCTCGATTCACCGCGAGGGAGGGAACCAACAGCGATGCTCACTGACGAGGCGCCGTCAGTGGTAGTCAGGCCGCCACTCAAAGGATCGCTGATGGTGACACCCGTCAGATCACTGCTACCCGAGTTGCGGACAACATACCTGAGGGCGATCTGGTCGCAGATGGTGACGGTGGGAGGAGCAGTCTTCACCAGCTCGAGGTCCGCCTTCACGACATTGATGGTCTCACAAAGGATGGCGCTGTAGGAAGCGATGCCACAGGTGGTGACTGTTCCTTCCTTAGCAGGTGTGCCAGTAACGAGGATGGTGATCACTTCGTCAGGCTGGAGATATTCAAACTCCCAGGTGGCCAATCCACCGGAAACAGAAGCTGGCTCCGGATCGGCCGAAGTCATGTTG
>CAZKNW010000322.1:0-5106 GCA_964554035.1 uncultured Verrucomicrobiota bacterium | reverse complement strand
GGATGAGAGAAAGGCCTCGGTGTCGCCCATGGAAGTCGAGGAGCTGAAGGCATTCACCGGGGAACACTGCTTTCGCTGTCATGGCAACGAAAAGGCCAAGGCCAAGCTGAATCTCGAGAAGATGTTGTCTGGAACCCACCCCTTTGACGCCGCCCAGCATTGGCGGGAGGTATTCGAGAGGGTGAGCCTGATGGAGATGCCGCCGGAGGACGAGCCCATGCCCCCGATGCTTGACCGGGAGCGCTACATGGCCGGAGTGGATCACCAGCTGCGACTTGCGGCGGAAAGACTGGCCGGGGATCCGGGTCCGTTTCGCATGCGCCGCCTGAACCGCACCCAGTACCGCTACACGATGCGGGACCTCCTTGGAATCCATGTCGATGTCTCACACATGCTTCCACCGGATGGAGCGGGTGGGGAAGGTTTCGACAATGCGGAGGAGACGCTTTTCATCTCGCCGCTCCATGGGGAGATGTATCTTGAGGCGGCCCGAGAAGCCTTGCTCTACTCCTCCAAGGAGGCGCGCTCCAGGAAGAACATTTTCATCGTGACGCCCGGCGAGAAGCTTTCCGAAAAAGAAGCGGCCCGCCAAATTCTGAGAAACTTCATGGAGGAGGCCTTTCGTCGGCCCGTCAAGGAGAAGGAGGAGGAACCCTATCTGACATTCTACCACCACGCCCGTGAATCGGGGGACACCTTCCATGAAGGCGTCTATTTCGCCCTGCGTGGTGTTCTGGTCTCCCCTCACTTCCTCTTTCGCATCGAGAAGCCGAATCACGGTGAGGATCCGGTTGAAGTCACGGACTGGGAACTGGCAAGCCGGCTCTCCTATTTCCTTTGGGCCTCCCAGCCGGACAAGCAGCTGAGAGGGCTGGCCAAGGCAGGGAAACTCAGCGAACCGGAGAACCTGGTGAAGCAGGTGGACCGGATGTTGAAGGATCGGAAGACCTTCGAATTCGCTGAGGATTTCGCCGGACAGTGGCTGGGTACTCGCGAGCTGGGTAAGGAGTTCAAGCCGGATCCGGAGAAGTTCAAGGGCTACAATGAACGGCTTGAGTCGGTGATGCGCAGCGAGCCTGCCTACTTCCTAAACGACATGGTGAACAGGAATGCCAGCCTGCTGGACCTGATTGATTCCAACTACACCTACCTGAACAACGACCTGATGAGCCACTACCGCCTCAAGAAGGGGGAGAACAAGGTGCAGGGATCGCTTAGTCGGTTTGAACTGCCCGAAGACAGTCCCCGTGGTGGGGTGCTGGGCATGGCGGGTGTGCTGGCGGTTTCCTCCTATCCCCATCGGACCAGTCCGGTGCTGCGGGGAAAATGGCTGATGGAGAAGATCCTTGGAACACCACCGCCACCGCCCCCTCCGAACGTACCTGAGCTTGAGGAGAAGGAGCATGAAAAGGAGGCGAAGACCCTGCGCGAACGACTGGAACAGCATCGGGCCGACCCCAACTGCGCCAGTTGTCACGACCGCATTGACCCGATCGGCTTTGGATTGGAAAACTTTGATGCCATCGGTCGCTGGCGCGACCAGGAGGCTGGCAAACCGGTGGATGCCCGGGGTGCCCTGCCGGGTGGACTGGAGTATGAAGGGGTCTCCGGTCTCAAGAAGGCCCTGAAGGACAAGCCTGACAAGTTTGTCCGGCACTTCACGACGCTGATGTTTGCCTATGCGATGGGAAGGGGTATTGTGGAGTCCGACCACCCGGTCATCGATGACATCGTGAAGCGGCTTTCCGGGAATGACTACCGGATCCGGGAACTGTTTCTGGGCATCATTGAATCCAAGCCGTTCCGGATGAAGCGTCCGGTGGCTGCCGAGGCGAATCTGTCACTGAATTGATATGAGCATGCGCAACCTGGAACTGAACCGAAGAACCCTCATCAAGGGAGCCGGTGTCTCACTGGCGCTCCCGTGGCTGGAGGCGATGACGCCGGCAGCGAATGCGAAGGAACAGTCAAGGGGACAGGGGGATGCCCCCGTGCGCATGGCGGTGCTTTGGAAGCCCAATGGTGTGAGGGCGGATCTTTGGACGCCGGAAGGCGAGGGGAATGAGTTCAAGCTGTCCTCCTCCCTTGAATCGCTGCAGGGCATGGAGAAGGACCTCTTCATCCCGACCAACCTCTGGAATGCAGGCGCCAACTCGGGCGACGGACACTACGTGAAGGTGGGGAGTTTCCTGACCGGAACGACCATCACCAAGACCAAGGGCGTGGACCTGAACTGCAACGGCATTTCGGTGGACCAGTATGCCGCCAAGCGGGTCGGTAACCGTACACCCATCCCGTCGCTGGAACTGGGGATCGAACCAGCCAGCACCGGTATTGATGGCGTGGTTGGCTATACACGCGTCTATGGTGCCCACATTTCATGGGCGGCTCCCCGTCGTCCCCTGGCGAAGGAAACGAACCCGCGACTGGTCTTTGAGCGGTTGCTGCGTTCCACAGGGGGCAGGGAGGTCGAGGCCAAACGGGATGCCTCGCTGCTGGACCTGGTCATGACCGAGACGCGGGATCTCAAGAAACAGCTTGGCAAGGCGGACCAGCGTCGCGTGGATGAATACCTGGATGCCATCCGTTCCGTGGAGGAGCGCCTGCAGAAGACCGCCAATCCCGGCACCACCAAGTGGAAGCTGCGCAGTGATCTGAATGAGTCCATGGCGCCGCCGGATGCGAGGCCGCGTGATCACGAGGCCCACACCCGCCTCATGCTCGACATGATCGCGCTGGCGTTCCAGACCGACATGACCCGCATTGCGACCTTCATGTTTGGAAATGCGGTCAGCAACATCAACTTCTCCTTCCTTGAGGGCGTCAAGGGTGCTCACCACAGCCTGTCGCACCACGAGAAGAAGGAGGAGAAGCTGGCTCAGTATCACCGGATCAACCAGTGGCACGTGGAGCAGTACGCCTACCTCCTGAACAAGCTCAGGGGAATCCAGGATGGAGAGCATTCCCTCCTTCACAATTCCATGATCCTCTTCGGCTCCAGCCTGAGGGACGGCAATTCCCACAATCCCCACAATCTTCCCCTGGTTCTGGCCGGGCAGGCCGGTGGTCGTGTGAAGTCGGGACAACATCTGGTCTACTCGAAGGATGCCCCCATGTCCGACCTCTACGTCTCCATGCTCAACGCCTTTGGTGTCCCCACCGAGCGCTTCGCCGACAGCAATGGTCCGCTCAAGGGATTGCTGGCGTAATTCGAACGCGGGGCCAGCCAGCTTCTGGAAAAATGATCCGATTCACATCGGATTCTACTGATGGTTGGTAAAATTTGTTTTCAATCCGATCACTTCATCGCAGCGAATCTGCGTGCCTCTGCGCCATCTGCGGACGGATCAGTCGGTGACCAGGTTGTCCTTCTCAATCACTTTGGTGGCTCCATCCAGTTTGAATGCCTTCATCTTCCCTTTCGATCCCCGACCGATATCCTCCACCATGTTGTTCGCGATGATCACCTGGCTGGTGTCGCCGGAGGACCAGACGGCCGGTGTGCTCAGGCCGGAGAAGGAATTGCCGGTGATGCTGACGGAGCGGGTGTTGTCGAGATGGACTCCGGTCCCCTCGTCGCGTTGCATCGGATTCTTGCTTTCAATGACCCGCTTGATCTTTCCGCCGATGTAGCTGTTGGAGAAGTTGTTGCCCGTGATGGTGATCCGCCCGCTCTCTGGTGAAACATAGACCGATGATTTGTGAACCAGGACAAAGGTGTTGGCGGAGACGGTACTGCCCCAGGCATCCAGCAGCTTCACGCCGCCGCCCAGATGATGGGCGATGACATTGGCGCTGATCGTGATCCCGTAACAGTCCCGGTCCAGGATGATCGCGGTATCGTTGCACTCCTCGATCATGTTGCCGGAAAGGACGGATCCATAGGTGTTCTCGATGACGACGCCATGCCGGATGTGGTCGTCCAGGTTGTTGCCGTTCATGCACAGATTGAAGCTGTTCAGACAGGTGACCGCATCGAGGTTCTCCTCGAAGTGATTGCCGTTCACCACGATGTCGTGGCCACCGGTGATGAGCAGTCCGGACTTCTTGTTGTAGGTCAGGATCGAGTCGGAAACCCTTGGATCCTCATAGCAGAACTCCAGATGAATCCCATGGCCACCGTTGTGATCGATGGACATGCCGTGAATGAAGATTTCCTGGATGCCCTGGGCGAGAATGCCATCGCCACTTTTCTCCGTGCCGCTGATGCGAAAGTTGCTCAGGTGAACCCGCCAGTTCCTGGCCCGGCTGTTCTTTGGGTAGTCCTTGTTGTGGACAATCAGGGCGGGTTGGCCATCCGTATTCTTGTTGATGATGTGGCTGGACGATCCGGATCCCTCGATCCGCGTGTCTTCGGAGACCAGTATCAGAGGTTCGGTGATCTCAAAGTCTCCTGGTGGCAGGTAGACCACGCCTCCCTTGGCGGGAACGGCGTCCAGGGCCGACTGGAGATTGGGGTGATCAGCGGCCTTGATGATGGCTTCGGAGGCGGTCAGGTTGAGCCCGGCCGACACCAGTAGTATGGAAAGAAGGGTTCTCATTTCTTTAGGGATACCGGACAGTAGCGAATCTGAAGTGGAAAGGGAACACCCGGGTTGGGAGGAAGGGCCTACCTCAGTCTTTCCACATAACCTTCGAGAACGGTCAGGTTCGCCGAGTTGATCCTGATGCCATCCTTGCTGGTGGCCAATCCGAGGGTGTCTTTGCGGGGGAAGAAAAGGGCGTGTGAAAGCCTGGAGGGGTGCCCTTTCCAGTCGACGATTCCCTTGCCGTCGACGGATGCCTTGATGTGGACGTCATCTCCTTCGTAGGAAACCTCCACCTGGAGTTCACGGTTTCCTGTGGTGGGTGACGTCGATAGGGTCTTCACGGTGGTGGCACCCATGTGCAAATTATCGACTCTGGCTAGACCGTGATATGTCTTTTCGTTCTGGATGCTGTCGACCGCGACGACAACCTGGGTGCCTGCGATTGGAAGTCTCACCTGAAATCCATTGCCAGTTCCGACCTTTTCGAAGGTCATTCTGAACTCGAAGCCGGCCTTGATCCGAAAAGGAAACTCCAGGGAGCTGGAGGTCGCAGGTTCGTTCTGAAGGAATCCACCTA
>CAZKNW010000321.1:0-5143 GCA_964554035.1 uncultured Verrucomicrobiota bacterium | reverse complement strand
GGCCTTTCGACTGCCACTGCGCCCGCTGCCTGAAGCCCTTTACCCATGTCGTCCGTCTTCCCGACTGGACCTGCCATCTTGCCTTGGAGGGGGATGACAAGGTGCCCATTTTAAATGATATCGTGGACTTGACCCCGTATGCCCGGGAAGATACTCTGCTCGACTTGCCACAACACCCGTTGTGTTCTGAAGACTGTGATGGCGGCGATTTTGGACCGCAGGAACCCACGGGCGGGAAGGGTGAAACGACCTCCCCATGGCAGGTTTTGGACAACCTGGATTTAGAAAAAGAATAAGATCATGCCGGTACCGAAAAGAAAAACCTCTCGCAGCCGCCGTCGTATGAGACAGGCAGCCAACAGCGTTCTTCATCTGCCCCAGCTCAACAGCTGCCCGGAATGCTCCTCCCCATACGTGCCTCATCGCGTATGCCCTTCCTGCGGATTCTACAAGGGTCGGCAGGTTGTGAACGTTGAAGCAACCGCCTAGTCGAAACTACGCCAGAGCGCAGCATCCCTCGGGACCACTGCGCTCTTTCTATCGATGCGCATCGCAGTGGATGTCATGGGTGGCGACCACGGAAGCGGTGTCATCATCGCAGGCGTCCGACGTGCACTGGCGAAGCTGCCTGAGATAGAGACCTTGTTTCTGGTCGGGGCTGAGGAGGAGATCAAGGAGGAGTTGGTCCGGCAGAAATGTTCGGATTCCCGTTTGGAGATCCATCCAGCGAGCCAGGTCCTCACCATGGATGACAAGCCGGTTGAGGCGATCCGCCGCAAGCGGGACAGCTCGATGCTTCGTGCCATTGAACTGGTCAAGGACGAGAAGGCCGACGCCATCATTTCCCCAGGCAACACAGGCGGACTTCTTGCCGCCTCCACCATCCGGCTTCGAACCCTCAATCCAGTGGATCGTGCGGCGATCGCAACCATCATGCCGTCCTACAACGGCGAATTTCTTCTGGTGGATGCCGGCGCCAATGCCGACTGCAAGCCTAGCCACCTGGTTCAGTTTGCGACCATGGGCAGCATTTATTGCCGCGAGATCCTGGGTAAGAGCAAGCCGCGCGTCGCGGTCTTGAGCAACGGCACCGAGGAATCCAAGGGGACGGAATTCACCCGTGAGGTTCTCCGACAGATCCGCAAGACCGACCTCAACTGCATTGGCTACTGCGAGGGATATCACCTCTTCGATGACGGTGTGGATGTTGTGGTGGCGGACGGATTTGTTGGAAACATCGTGCTGAAATCCTGCGAGAGCCTTGCGAAGGCCCTCAAGAAGACCATCAAGTCGGAACTGACCGCCAATCCCATTCGAAAGCTGGGATCCCTCTTTGTCTATACCGCCCTCAAGGGGATCCGGCGTCGATTTGATGCCGACGCCTACGG
Organism: uncultured Verrucomicrobiota bacterium; assembly: GCA_964554035.1. Lineage (GTDB taxonomy): Bacteria > Verrucomicrobiota > Verrucomicrobiia > Limisphaerales > CAZKNW01 > CAZKNW01. The sequence goes on along the minus strand of CAZKNW010000321.1, from coordinate 3,755 downwards.
AGGGGCACCGCTGTTGGGCCTCAATGGCAACGTCATCAAGGCCCATGGGTCCTCGAGTGAGATCGCCATCATGAACGCGGTTCGTGTGGCAGCCGAATCCGTGCAGCACAAGATCAAGCAGACCATCGAGAGCGAGGTTGCTCGAGTGAATCAACAACTGGACCTGGAACCCGCCGGGACCGCCTCCTGAACATGACCGTTGTCCCTCCTGAGAATCTGAAGAACCCGCGGGCCGAGCATGATTTTGTCGGCAGAACCTGTTCGATCACCGGAGTCGGTGCCTATGTGCCGGAGAAGGTGCTGACCAATGCCGACCTTGAGAAGATCGTGGAAACCTCCGATGACTGGATCACGACGAGAACCGGCATCAAGGAGCGGCGTATCGCCGCCGAGGATGAGTTCACATCGGACCTCGGTGCCAAGGCAGCGCTGCGGGCCCTTGAGTCGGCGGGTGTGAAGCCCGAGGAAATCGACCTCATCATCGTGGCCACCTTGACGCCCGACATGCTGTTCCCCTCAACGGCCTGCCTCGTGCAGGAAAAGATTGGTGCCACCAATGCGGCAGCCTTCGACCTCGAAGCGGCCTGCTCCGGCTTTGTCTATGGTTTGGAGGTCGGGCAGCAGTTCATCATGTCCCGGACCTACAATACGGTTCTGGTGATCGGCGCGGAGAAGCTTTCCTCCATCATCGATTGGCAGGACAGGAACACATGTGTCCTTTTTGGAGACGGGGCAGGTGCTGCGGTTTTACAGAATCGAGAAGGTTCGCACGGACTGCTGACTGCTTGCATGGGAGCCGATGGTGGGAAGGCGGGCCTGTTGAGCATGCCGGGTGGTGGAAGCCGGATTCCTGCAACGAAAGACTCCGTCGACCAGCGTCTTCACTATCTACGCATGGATGGGAAGGAGACCTTCAAGAATGCCGTAAACGCCATGTGTTCCGCGGCTCGTGAGGCGCTTGAACGTTGTGAACTGGACGTCTCGAACCTCAAGCTGGTCATCCCTCATCAGGCCAACAAGCGCATCATTTCGGCAGTGGGAGACCGCCTTGGTGCCCATGAAAGCCAGTTGTTCATCAACGTGGATCGCTTTGGAAACACCTCGGCAGCTTCCGTGGCCATCGCCTTGGATGAGGCCTGCCGGGAGGGCCGCCTGGAGCGGGGAGACCTGATTCTGCTGGTTGTTTTCGGGGCCGGCCTGACCTGGGGCGCCGCTGTCATCGAGTGGTAGAACGATTTGGGGATTGGTTTCCTGTTTGCTAATAGCGGACTTGAGAATACATTCCCCGGCGTCCGTTCATGACACGCCGAAGTTCGCTTGAAGGATGATTACTGAGAATATCACTGTTGGTTGGTTTGACGTTCTGGTCATCGGTTTCATGATCTGGGGCGGCATCATCGGCCGTAAGAGAGGCATGTCCGAAGAGCTTCTTGATGTTCTCAAGTGGCTTACGATCCTGATGGCCAGTGCCTGGGGGTATGTGCCATTGGCGGAGTTGGTCAACAAGGTGGGGCATTTTGCCAATTACTGGGTTCATGTCGGTAGCTATATCGCCATCATCGCCATATTCAAAACCCTCTTCACTGTGCTCAAGAAGCGCGTCGGCAAGAAGCTCGTTGGTGCCGATCTTTTTGGAAAATGGGAATTCCAGCTCGGTTTTCTGGCGGGAATGATGAGGCATTTCTGCATGGTCGTCATCTTCGTATCCCTCGCCAACTCAAAGCCTGTGTCCGAGTCACAGGTGAAACAGGCCGAATCGGCGCAGTCTGAACTCTTCGGAAAGAACTTCTTCCCCTCAAAAGGAAGGCTGAGACTGGATATCCTCTATACCTCATTCACCGGAACGCTCATCCGAGAACGTCTGCCCCAGCAGATCATGAAGCCGGTTGAGCCCAAGGGGAAAAAGAAGTAGGTGTAGGCATGGCGGGGTGGATTCCTGAAGACACTCTGGAGAAGATCCGCAATGCCAGTGACATCGTCGAGATCGTCCGCTCGCATGTCCCTTCGCTGAAGAAGGCTGGCCGCAGCTTCAAGGGCCTCTGCCCCTTTCATTCAGAGAAGACCCCCAGCTTCAACGTCAATCCTGACAAGCAATCCTTTTACTGTTTCGGATGCCAGAAGGGCGGGGATGTGTTTTCCTTTCTCCGTGAAGTCGAGAACCTGACCTTCAACGAAGTTGTCAGGCGACTGGCCGAGCGGGCTCGCATTCCGGTGGAGACCGGGGATGCCGAGGAGGAGAAGAAGGCGCGGTCCGAAAAGGAGAAGCTGCTCCTCATCCACGAGAAGATAACCCAGCGCTGGCACCAGATTCTGATGAAGGAGTCCGCTGGTGAAGAGGCGCGGTCCTATCTGCGGGGACGTGGCATGGGGCGTGATGCGCTGGAGGCCTTCCGGTTGGGTTGTGCGCCGGATTCGTGGGACGACACGGTCAACTGGGCCAGGGAACAGGGCTTTCCTCTCGAGCTGATGGAGACAGCAGGGCTGGTCATCCACAACCAGAAAAAGGATCGCTGGTATGATCGTTTCCGTGGTCGACTGCTGTTTCCCATCTGTGATGACCAGGGCAGGGTGGTGGGTTTCAGCGGACGGGTGCTGGACAAGGAGGCCAAGGCGGCGAAATACGTCAACTCGCCCGAGACACCCCTCTTCAGAAAGAGCCGGATCATCTTCGGTCTCGACAAGAGCAAGAAGCCGATCATTGAGAAGAAGTCCGCAATCATCTGTGAAGGCCAGGCGGACCTGATCGCCTGTTTCATGGCGGGCGTAACCAATGTGGTCGCTCCTCAAGGCACTGCACTGACCGAGCAGCATGCGCGGATACTAGCCCGCTACGCGGAGGAGGTGGTACTTTGTTTTGATTCGGATGCGGCCGGTCAGAACGCGGCGGTGAAGTCGCTGGATGCCCTGCTGGGGGCCGAGCTGTCCATCCGGGTGGTCACGGTCCCTGAACCGCATGATCCGGACTCCTTCATCCGTGAGCATGGAGGTGAGGCCTTCCAGAAGCTCGTCGATGATGCGCCGGAGTTCTTCGCCTTCTACCTCGATGTGCTTTGCAGACAGCATGATGAAACGTCGGACCGTGGGCGCACGGCCATCGTGCGCGCCATGGGTTCTGCGCTGATCAAGACGGGCAGCAACACGATGGTGGAGACTTATGCTCAGCTCACAGGGAAGAGACTGGGCGTGCCACCGGAGGCGGTGCGGATGGATTTCCAGAAGCTTGAGAAGGTACCCCAGCCTGGCTTCCAACGATCTGAGCCGGATCCCTTTGAGGGAGGGTTTCCTGAAGAGGCAGGAGGGCCGGAATCAGAGGAATATCATCCGCCCAAGCGCGAGTTTCATTTCATCAAGCTTCTTCTCCTCAATGAGGAGGTGATCGAAGAGATCCTTCCCTTCATCGATGAGGTTTGGTTTACCGACCGCCACATCCGGATCATCATCCACGAGATCCAGAATCGTTTTTCAATGGAGGAGTGGAAGGGAGCCACCTCGCTTTTTGGGCAAATTGAGGACGGAACGGTGCAGGGACTCATAGGCGAGGCCCTTGCTGAAACACGCGCCCTCCCTGCCCCTGAGCGTCAGGTGAGGGATTGCCTCGAGAAACTACGTGAGGCCTGGCTGAAGTTGGAGCTGGATCGCATTTTCAAGAAAGCCCTTAACCCCGAGCTCAGCCCGGAGGCGCGACGGGAGATCATCGAGAGACAGCAGGAGCTGAAGACTTTCCTTCGCCAGCCCCTGTTTCCTGACAAGCTGGA
>CAZKNW010000320.1:0-5148 GCA_964554035.1 uncultured Verrucomicrobiota bacterium | reverse complement strand
CGTCGAGGGAACGAGGCTGTCAATCACCACGATGTCATAGTCCACGCCGCCATTCTCCAGGTCGGTCGCCGTCGCCAACTCCAGATCACCCGACGCACGGATCGCCTTTTCAAGGAAGCGGTTTCCCTGCGTGACCAGCAACACCTTGGGGGGATTCGGCATCAGGCTGGGGATCGATGCCCGGTTGTCGGAAGACAGGATGTCCTCCGAGCTCAGGCGCACCTCAAAGACACCGGGCTCAAACTGGTCGGCGATGAAGACCGAGGACTTCTTCTCCCCGGCAGGCAGGGTCTTGATCTGGGTCTCGATGAGCCCGCCATTGAAGTAAAGCTCCACGTCCACATTGCGCGCCTCCTTCCCGAAGTTGGCCAGTGAGGCAAAGATCGCACGCTGGCTGGCATCCTCCGGATTCGCACGCACGTCCATGGTGACCACGGCAAGATTCTCCGACGAGTCCCCGACCTTGTGGAAGGTCAGAGGAAGGTCCTGGATGTGAAAGTCCTCCATCTCCCCGCCGGCACCATCACTGAAGAGGTGGATCTCCGATTCGCCACGATTCTGGGTCAGGGTCTGCGCCAGCTTCAGGGCCTCCAGCAGGCGGGTTCCCGAATCACTGGGGAGGCAACTGGCCAGCGCACTTCGAAGGGCGCTCTTGTTGGAGGTCCCAGACTGCTTCACCTCGGTATGCCCCCCCGCCACCAGAAGGACCATCTCGGTATTGCCGGCCATGGAGGAGATCAGGTCACCCACCTCGTCCCTCGCCTTTTCGAAGCGGGTTGGTTCCACGTCGGTCGCCTTCATGGAGGCAGAGGCATCCAGGATCACCACGATCAACCCGCCCCGCTTGACCTCCCCTGACATGAACGGCCGCGCAAGGGCCAACACCGCAAGGATGAGCATCAGCAACTGCAGGATGAGCAGCCAGTTCTTCCTCAACTTCTGGAAAGGTGCGCTGGCCTGCGTCTCGGCGAGGAACTTCTGCCAGAGCAGCGAACTGGAGACCACCCGAACCACCCTCCGCCTCTTCAACAGGTAGAAGAGCACCACGATCGGGATCGTGGCAGCAAAGGCAAAGGCAAGCGGGGACAGGAAATTCATGATCAGCCAAACACACCTGCGGCACGCATCTCCTTGAGGAACAGATCTTCCAGACTGGCCGCGGAACTGACGTTGAAATAGGCAATGCCGCGGCTGAGGCAGAATTCGTTCAGTCGCTGGCAGAAGTTCCGGACGGTCTTCTGGTATTGCTCCAACCGGTAGTGCCCAAAGGTCACCTCCGTCTCGTTGGCCGTCTCCGAATCGACCAGCCGCAGATCCCCGTAGGTGGAGGGTTCGATCTCCTCGGGCGCCAGGATCTGGACCGCACTGACCTGGAAGCCACGACTGATCAAGGTGTTCAGGCCCTTCTCATAACCTTCCGGATCAAGGAAATCACTCAGCACGAGGGCCAGGCCCGAGGCTCGGCTTTCAATCGCACCACGATACAGGGACTCGTTGAAGGAGGCGGTGCTGCCCGCAGCAAGCTGGTTGATGTTCTGGAAGAAGCGCATCGCCGACTTCCGTCCTCGAACAGACCGCAGATCCGCACCGACCAGTTCATTCTCCTTGAGGGATGGAAACAATCGGACCGAGACCCGGTCATAACCGGCAAGGGCGACATAGCCGGCTGCCGCCGTCACCTGTCGTGCAAAATCGAATTTGCGCGGCTCTCCAAAGCTCATGGACTCGCTGCAATCCAGGAAGATGGTCACCGGAAGCTCGCGCTCCTCCTCGTAGAGTTTAAGAAAAAGTCGGTCCAACCGGCCATAGAGGTTCCAGTCGAGGTAGCGCAGGTCATCCCCGTGGGAGTAATTGCGATGGTCCGCAAACTCGACCGAGAGTCCCCGTGCCCGACTGCGACGTTCCCCCTTCATCGTGGCCTTGGTGCGTCGCTTGGCAATCAGCTCAAACTGCTCCAGCCGCTTCAGAAGTTTGGATGTGATGAGATGCTCCGCCATGACGGCTCCGAAAAGGAAGTTCCGGCCTCCTCCTAGGCGCTTGCCACCGAAGCCGTCTTCTCGACGCTGGCCAGGATCTCCCCGATGACGTGGTCCGTATCGATGGCCTCTGCCTCCGCCTCGAAGTTCAGGATCATTCGATGGCGCAGGGCTGGACGGGCCACCTGCTCAATATCGTCAAAGCTCACGTTGAACCGTCCCTCGGTCAGGGCGCGTGCCTTGGCACCCAGGATCAGGGTCTGCGCACCACGTGGACTGCTGCCAAAGCGCAGGAACTGGTTGGCGATCGGCACCGCCGTATCCGTTCCGGGATGGCCCGCAAGGATCAGCCGGACCGCATAGTCCTTCACATGGCTGGCAACCGGCACTTCACGCACCAGGGTCTGCAGCTCGATGAGTTCCTCCACACTCAGGACCTTCTCCACCTTCACATCCACCTTCTCCGTCGTCCGCGTCAACACCTCGGCCAGTTCCTCATGTTTGGGATAACCGACCACCAGCTTGAAGAAGAAGCGGTCCAACTGCGCCTCTGGCAAGGGATAGGTCCCCTCCTGGTCGATCGGGTTCTGGGTCGCGAGCACAAAGAAGGGCTTGGGAAGCGGCCGGATCTCTCCACCCGCGGTCACACTCTTCTCCTGCATCGCCTCCAGCAGGGCCGACTGGGTCTTGGGCGTGGCGCGGTTGATCTCATCCGCAAGGATCAGGTGGGCGAATATGGGACCATGCTGGAACTCGAACGCCCTCTTGCCGGACTCCGACTCCACCACGAGGTTCGTACCCAGGATGTCCGCCGGCATCAGGTCAGGGGTGAACTGCACGCGGTTGAAGGACAGGTCGAGCACCTCGCTGAGCGTCCGCACCAGCAGCGTTTTACCGAGACCGGGAACGCCCTCGAGCAGTACATGCCCGCCCGAAAGGAGCGAGATGAGCGTGCCGTCGACGATATCCTCATGACCGACAATCACCTTGCCGATCTCCTGTTTCACCGCGGCAAACCGCTCGCGGAACATGCTGATTTTTTCCTCCGTGTTCATGGGCGCTAGAGACGTTTGGGATCTGATCCGAAAGGTGGCCCATCAGGCCATGGATTACAAGCGGAGGATTGGTTTTGGGACGGGTTTGGGGTGATTGATGGCGGGAGGATCATTCCAATAAGGATGGGAGGTTGGAGAATGGTTCGGTCCTTTGTCCCCAATCTTTCAATCAAAGCCAGAGGGCGTGTAGATCGCACGTGGATGAATCAGGCCTTCAGGCTTTTTCATCTCTGTTGCATTCCTCAGTCAGCTTCACGCTACACTGCAGATGTATCACCCCTCCGGGGCTGATATTAAATGGGTGTCTCCTGTCCGGTGGCTTACGCCAACCGGCTACCGTATTTCGATCCTCCGGATCTCCCAAGAAGGCCCGGAGGGCTGACAGATGGTAGCCGGACGGCGTAAGCCACCGGAAATACGGGTCCAAACAAATTCAAGCCCTGGAGGGGCGACACCCTCCAGGGGCTAAGTTTGAACAAGGTCCAGGCTTGGCTCAACCCGACCTCAATACGACGAACGCGACCCTCTGCCTCCTCCTTCGCCTTCCAGATTGTCGAACCAGTGCCCGATGAAGAACTTCTTCTCAGTGGGCAGGAAGGTGTCGCTGGTGCCGACGATGGGTCTCAGCGCCGTGGACATCTGGAGGAGCACGACGACAAAGACCGTCACCCAGACACCGGCCACGCCCTTGTCGAACTGCGCCACCACCACCTTGAATCCCGACTTGAAGAAGCCGATGGCGAAATACATCGCGACGATCCAGAAGGCGAGATGCAGGAAGCCCATCATCGAGACGGATTCCGTCGACTGCGAAAACACCCATGCCACCGGGGCGAGGCCGATCAGGAGAAAGGTCATGATGGTCATGAGTCCGGCCACCAGACCGATCACCTGCTGCAGGGAGGCACGACTGCCGGCAAGACAGGCGAAGATGTAGAGGCTCGGCAGACAGATGAGTCCCGAAGCCACAACACCACCTGCCACCTTCACCGGAGCCGCCCACATCTGTTGGCCACCCGTGAACGTTCCCACCACGAATCCATAGCCCAGCAGGCCAAGGATGCTCAGGAAGATCAGGTTCAGTGCCAGCGACCGGCCGTCCGATTCCCCAATCCGGTTGAAGATGCGACGGGGTTGTCGAAGCACCGCCTCGGCGGCGCCTGAGATGGAAAGAATGGGTTCCATCAGGTTCTCCTCCTCAGGCTTTTTCATCAGCGGTGGAAGGTCGTCCATGGCGTCAGGGGTCTCCCCGGGCATGGGGTTGTTTTCATGATCCCCGGCATCTCCGGGCAGTTCAGGTGGTTCGATATCGGACATACTGTTTCCTTTCCTTGTTTTTATTGGGTGAAAAGTTGCTTGAGCGAAAAGACGACCGCCTCGAAGAAGCTGCCGTGCATGGGATCATCCCGGAGGAACTGCACCGGAAGCCCTGGTGTCCCGATGAAGGGACGCAGGATCCACGAGATCTGGCTGCCGAGAAACAGGTTGCCGGCAAGCCATGCGAAAAGGACCTTCCTCGCCGCCAGGGCACTTCCACTGAGTGCGACGAGCAGCTGGTAGAGCCTCAGGTTGGCCGCCACTCCGGCAAAGGCCACCATGGCGACAATCGAAAGGAGAATGACGGCATGGGAAGACCCTGCCTGATCCGCCATTTCGAGGGGTGGGGTGTTCCAGATCAGGAAGGCGAGAACAGGGCTCAGTGCCCCGAGGATCACCGCGGCCATCACGAAACTCATCATCACGGCCATGAAGGTCTGCCTGCCACGGATGTTCACCCCGAGCAACGGGGCCAGCATCGCATTGAGCATGGCATTGCCAACCATGGTGAGCAGGACCACCGCCGGGAACTTCACGGCTGTGTAGATCGCCTGTTCGGGCGCACGCCACCAACCCATCGCCGCGCCAAAGAGGGCTGATCCCACCACGGCGGTGACAAGGAATCCGGTCATCCTTCCAGGCGTCATCGCAAGCGTCCAATCGGCCGCCTTTCCCTGCTCTCCCCGAAGCAGGACCTCCACATCACTCCATGTGTGTCTTGTGGTGCTCAAGGAAGTTCCTCCACCTTTCTCAAGGAATTGGCAGCCATGGTTCTCATTGTTTTACTTTGTTATAAAAAG
>CAZKNW010000319.1:0-5156 GCA_964554035.1 uncultured Verrucomicrobiota bacterium | reverse complement strand
GAACCTTTGCCATCTCCTGGATTGCGTCCTCGGGATGGAACGTGGGGTGGACCTGCTTCTCAATCCGATCCTCGAAATCTGCGACAGCTCGATGACCTACCGCCGCCGCTACTTCTCGGAACCGGATACCCTTACCGTCCTGGACGCCCTTCTCCTCGACGAGGCGAATCCGAGGGCGCTGAAGTTCAACGTCGAAGCCCTGTTGCAGCATGCCCGCATGCTTCCCGAGAACGAGGCGAAGAATCAGGGCAAGGACCCTGAATCGTTGCTGATCGAGATGAATGACCATGTGGACAAGCCGCTCATAGCGGAGATCATGGAGCAGCTGAACCTACCTTCCGGAGGCGGGAGTGTCCCGGCTCTGGGCCTGCTCCAGGAGCAGCTGAGCGATGTTTCAAACTCCCTGACGCTCCGCTATTTCAGCCTGCTGGAAAAACGAATGCACCATCGTGACTTTTCTTTGCTATCAAATACGCCATAGCACTCTCTACAGCTATTCGAGCACGGTCACGCAGGCGGATCATCTGGTGAAGCTTCGCCCGCGGGATCTGCTCACGCAGCGGTGCCTGAGCCACGACCTGAAGGTGAGTCCGGGGACGGGCTCGGTCCGATGGCACACCGACTACTTTGGCAACGAATGTGCGGTCATGTCCGTGGATGGTGCGCACAACCAGCTTGAAATCACCGCCACCAGCCGGGTTGCCGTCGGCATGCCGTTCCTGCCGGCTCCTTCCGAGACACCTTCCTGGGAAACCGTTCGTGGTCAGGTGATGACCGATCGTGCTGCCAAGGGACTGGAGGCCATGGAATACACCTACGACTCTTCGCAGATCGATCCGAATCTTGGGATCGCGGACTATGCCAAGGTGTCCTTCACGAAGGGGCGTCCTATTCTCGACGCAGCGAAGGAACTGACGCGAAGGATCTTTGATGACTTTGCCTTCGACCCGACGGCCACCACGGTCTCAACACCGGTGAGCGAGGTCTTCAAGAAACGCCGTGGTGTCTGTCAGGATTTTGCCCATTTCCAGATTGCCTGTCTTCGTTCGCTTGGACTGTCTGCACGTTACGTCAGCGGTTACCTGGAGACCGATCCTCCCCCGGGCGGCACGAAGCTGGTGGGTGCCGATGCATCCCATGCATGGGTTTCCTTCTACTGTCCGGGCATCGGCTGGATTGATCTTGATCCCACGAATGGTTGCCTGCCTTCGCTGCGACACATCACCATAGGCTGGGGGAGGGACTACGGCGACATCTGTCCCGTCCGTGGTGTGATCCACGGGGGCGGGGATCATGTCCTCTCCGTAGGTGTCGACGTGATTGCCGAGGGCAACATGGAGATTCCCTACAAGTCCGACGGTCGCTCCCACCCACACTCTCCATTGCCGAAATGACAGGAGGCGCGGAGCCTGCTTTACTGGAGCCATGGACAAGCACGAGGTCGCGGACATCCTCAATGAAATAGCCGTCTTGCTGGAACTGAAGGGCGAGAACGTCTTCAAGACCCGTGCCTACACGAATGGAGCGAGGGCTTTGGACAACCTTGAGGAGCCCCTTGAGGTGCTCATCGAGGAGGGACGTCTTGGCGACATCAAGGGATTCGGAAAGGCGTTGGTCGAGAAGATCACCGTCCTGGTGACCGAGGGCAGCCTGAAATACTACGACGACCTCAAGGCATCCATTCCTCCGGGCCATATCGAGATGCTCGACATCAACGGCCTGGGACCCAAGAAGATCGTGGCCATTCACAAGGCCCTCAGGGTCGATACCATTGATGAACTGGAGAAGGCCTGCAAGGAAGGGAAGGTGGCCGAGTTGGATGGATTTGGCGCCAAGTCGCAATCCAAGATCCTCGAAGGTATCGAGCACAGGCGGAAGTATGCCTCACGCCACCTGATCAGCCGGACCCTTCCCATCTCCGAAGATATCCTGGAGGACCTTCGCTCGCACCCTGAAGTCATCCGATGTTCCCTTGCCGGCAGTCAGCGGAGGCACAGGGAAACCATTGGTGACATCGATTTCCTGGTCTCCTCCAAGGAGCCCACCATCGTGATTGAGGACTTCGCAGGGCATGAGCTCGTCGAGTCGGTCCTGGTCAAGGGTGAGACCAAGACCTCGGTCATTCTGGCGGGAGGCATCCAGGCGGACCTGCGCGTGGTGACCGATGCAGAGTTCCCCTTTGCACTCGCCTATTTCACCGGAAGCAAGGAGCACAACATCGTCATGCGCCAACGGGCCATCGCGCGCGGTCTGCGCCTCAATGAATATGGTCTCTTCAAGTCCAAGGAGGAGACCCGCGATCCGGAGCTGCTCGTGCCCTGCCAGACCGAGGAGGAGATCTTTGAGAAGCTGGATCTCGCCTACATTCCACCGGAGCTTCGTGAGGATCATGGTGAGTTTGATGTGGCGGAAAAGGGGGAGCTGCCGCGACTGCTGGAATGGACCGACCTGAAGGGCTCACTCCACAACCACTCGGAATGGAGTGACGGACGTGGCACGCTGGAGGAGATTGCGCGCCACATGATTGAACTGGGCCTCAGCTACTGGGCCATCACGGATCATTCCAAGACCTCCTTTCAGGCCAACGGGCTTGATGAGGAACGCCTCAGGAAGCAGCTGAAGGAGATCGCCGAGGTCAACCGCAAGCTGGAGGATGAAGGTGAAGATTTCCGCCTCCTAAGTGGCTCGGAAGTCGACATTCTGACCGATGCCAGTCTCGACTTTGACGAGGATCTGCTTTCGCAGCTCGACTGTGTGGTGGCCAGCATCCACCAGAGCCTTCAGCAATCGGAGAAGGAGATCACCAACCGCCTGATCAAGGCTGCGGAATGTCCTCATGTCCACATGCTGGGTCACATGACCGGTCGTCTGCTGCTGAACCGTGAGGCCAGCAAGGTGAACCATCAGGCGGTCATTGATGCCTGTGCCGAGACGGGAACCTGGATCGAGCTCAATGCCAATCCCTTCCGCTTCGACATGGATTGGCGTCACTGGCGGCATGCCGTCAGCAAGGGGGTGAAATGCGTGGTGAACTGCGATGCCCACAAGTTCGAGCATGCGGGATTCCTGAAGCTGGGAGCGGGCGTTGCTCGGAAGGGCTGGCTGCGCAAGGAAGACGTCGTCAACACCCTGACGCTCGAGAAGCTAATGAATGCGCTGAAGGGATGACTGAGTCGCGATGGAGCCGTTGGGGTCACGTCTTAGCGTGACTTCGTCGGGGAAGACCGCCTGAAGCATCCAAGGTTCAGTCCCGACTCCTCCCTTTCTTCAACAAAAAGTCGCTTTCCCGGTTGAATGTTTCAAAAGCTGGTGTTGTCTTCTCTCCCATGCTTCGAATCTGGATTTCGGGACTGTTGTCGTTTGCGCCGTTGGTGGCCGTCCTGGCTGCTGAGACGGGTGATGCGGAGAAGGAATTCCTCTCCCGCACCCGGCAGTTGACCTTTGAAGGCGCCCGCAGCGGCGAGGGCTATTATGCGCCCGACGGGAAGGCCCTGATCTTCCAGAGCGAGCGCGAGGAGGACAATCCGTTCTACCAGATCTACATCCTCGACCTGGAAACCGGCGACAGTCATCGCGTCTCCCCCGGTCACGGCAAGACGACCTGTGCCTTCTTTCGGCCTGGAACCGACGAGGTGCTCTTTGCTTCCAGCCACCACGACATGGAGGCCCGCAGCAAGCAGAAGGAGGAGATCGAGTTCCGCGAATCCGGCAAGCAGCGTCGCTACTCATGGGACTACGATGAGACCATGGACATCTTCTCCGCCAAGCGGGAGGGTGGAGGCTATAAGCGCCTGACCAATGAGCGGGGCTATGATGCGGAGGGTGCCTACTCACCGGATGGCAGTCAGATCGTCTTCTGTTCCCTTCGCCATGCCTATCCCGAGACCAACCTCACCCCTCAGGAAGTTCAGAAGCTCAAGATCAATCCCTCCTACTTCGGCGAGATCTATATCATGAATGCCGATGGCTCGAACGTGCGGCGGTTGACGAATCATCCGGGCTATGATGGTGGACCCTTCTTCTCCGCCGACGGCAAACGCATTGTCTGGCGTCGTTTCAATGAAAAGGGTGATCAGGCCGAGGTCTTCTCCATGAAGACCGATGGGTCGGACGTCAAACAGCTCACGACTTTCTCCGCCATGTCCTGGGCACCCTATTTTCATCCCTCCGGCGAGTATGTGATTTTCGCGTCGAACAAGCTGGGATTCTCGAACTTTGAGTTGTTCCTCGTCGATGCGGAAGGAAGCGTGGAACCCATCCAGGTGACGCACACGGACGGCTTTGACGGCCTGCCTGTCTTTTCACCCGATGGCAAGCAGCTCTGCTGGACCAGCACCCGGACCTCGAATGAGAAGTCCCAGCTGTTCCTCTCCAACTGGAACCATGAACATGCGATGGCCATGTTGAAGAAGTCGCCGGAAAGGAAAGGCGAGATCTGGAAGAGCACGGAGGCTCCCGAGACGAAGGGACCGGATGCGGATCCCCAGCTGAGTGCGGACGTAACCGAAGCCGACCTCAAGGCCCACGTGGGTTACCTGGCATCCGATGCCCTGGAGGGACGCATGACTGGCACCAAGGGGGCGAAGCTGGCGGCGGAATACATTGCCGCACAGTTGAAGAAGGCAGGCCTCAAGCCAGCAGGCGACAATGGAACCTACTTCAACCAGTTTGAGTACAACGCGGGAGCCACGCTGGTTCCCGAGCTAAATTCGATGGCCATGGCCTTTCCCGGCCATGGAGGCGACCAGAAGGAAATGAGTGTCGATGGGAAGGTGGGCGAGGACTTCCTGCCTCTGTCCTTCTCCCGCAATGGAGAGGTGGAAGGTGAAGTCGTCTTTGGTGGATATGGACTGGCCTTGCCCCAGGGTGATTCGGTGTCGGATCCCTATGGCGGTACTGATGTGAAGGACAAGATCGTCCTGCTCCTACGCTACACTCCCGAGGACGTGGAGCCCAAGCGCAAGGCCGAGCTGAATCGCTATGCAGGACTTTATTACAAGGCCAAGGTCGCCCAGATGCGGGGCGCCAAGGGCATTCTCGTGGTGACAGGTCCGAACTCGCCCAATGCGGGTGAGCTGATTCCCATTTCGAACGACAACAGCCAGTCGCAGATCGTGGCCGCTTCGGTGACAGAGGAGGTGGCCAACACGATGCTG
>CAZKNW010000318.1:0-5166 GCA_964554035.1 uncultured Verrucomicrobiota bacterium | reverse complement strand
AAAGCAAAGGCGCCCTGCCCACTCGCCCATCTCTCGGAAGCGAGACTTACAGCGGTCAGAACACCGATCAGAAAACTACCCAAGACATTGACCGCCAAGGTGCCCCAAGGAAAAGAAGCACCAAAACGGGCTGTGAGACCTGCCGCGACAAGAAATCGGCATGCTCCGCCCAATCCGCTGCCCAGGGTCACCCAGAAGATTGTCATCGCATTTACCATGCTCAGGTCGAAGGATGCCTGTAATAGACAGATTACGGCAAGACTCCATATGCCGGGATCCGTGGGCTGAACCATCAAACGGATTGCCCTCAGGACCCGAGATGTCTACAAGAGACCCTTGAACCAGCCCGGCCATAAGATTCATCGGAAAGGATTCACGGCGATCGTCATTGGGGCCATCGCTATAGCGTTTGCTCCGATCTTTGTGCGGCTGAGTGATACTGGATTGGTTGCCACGGCCTTTTACAGAGTGGCATTGGCGCTTCCTGTGTTCTGGCTGGCAGTTGCCGTAGGAGGTCGACAACCATCAGCTGGCAGTCCGCGGCTTGGGATCCTGGCACTGGCCGGCGTGTTCTTCGCCTTGGACATGGCGGCGTGGCATTGGAGCATTGGACTGACCACCGTGGCGAATGCCACCTTGCTGGCCAACTTCGCTCCCTTCGTCGTCGCGCTGGGAGCACACCTCTTTCTGAAGGAGGCCTTGAACCGAAGACTCTTGGGTATCTTGGTCTTCTCGATCTTCGGTGCTGCCTTGTTGATCGGACCTAATCTCTCTTTCTCCAAGGAACGTCTGGTGGGCGATCTGATGGGGCTTCTCACGGCCGTGTTCTATGGCGCCTATCAGTTGACGGTCCGCTACCTCCGACGTAGCACGACACCATTGATGATCATGGCCTGGTCGGGAATCCCGGCCTGTCTGGTTCTGTTGGCGATTTCATTGGCGTCAGGAGAAAGCATGGTGCCCGGCAGTGCCAAGGTCTGGTGGGTCCTGATCGGGCTCGCACTGATCAGTCATGTGGCAGGGCAGGGGATGATCGCGTACGGATTCGGACATCTGCCTGCAACGATAGCTTCAATTAGTTTATTGATACAGCCACTCGTCGCCACAGTTGTCGCGTGGAAGCTATTTCAGGAAACTTTATCGTTACAACAACTGATAGGAGCAGCAATAATGCTGTCAGGAATCTATTTCGCCAATCGATTGAACTTTGGGACCGTTCCAGAAATCGATAGGAAACAAGGAGGAAATGGAAGAGAAGACCAAGTGTGAGGAATGTGGTACCGAGGTACTGAAGGCAACCTCAGAGCGAACGGGAGGTTTCTGTATGCCTTGTGCCATGAAGCGAGACCCGCATCTCAAGGCGAAGGTGGCGGCGAAGAAAGGCCCTCAACCGAGTAAGGGAGCCATGGCAGGCTTGGCAGTGGGTTGTTTGGGTGTGGCGATCTTGGAGACGATCATTGGAAAAATACTCAAAGCCGTTGGATTCATCCTGTTGGTGTTGTTCGGGATCTTTGGGCTCAAGAAGGCCCCGATGGATGCAGTGATTCTCGCAGTAGTGGGAAGTCTGGTCATGAAGGTGGTCTGGTGCGTCTGTGAAGAATACGACCAACGGCAAAAGAAGTCGGGCAGGGGAAAACGAAGAAGGGTAGAAAAGGACCCAAATGAGAAGGACGATTAGATCGTTGGAAAATCTACCCGCGAAGACCGCCTGAAGGCGGAACTACGAGCGTTACAACAAGGATACGCTTCTGACTAGGATCGAGTCGGGAAGGAACGTTTGTAGCGCCGTCTTTAGGTGGTTTTCCTCAGCTCTTTCACGAAGCTACTTTCGGTAAAAAGTTGATCGAACTTATTCCTCTATCAGATTCTCAAATAGAATCTTCACCAGGCCACCTACCAACTAGATCTCAAAAAGACGGAGGTTATCCGGAGCATGCAGCTTTGTGGGATTCGGATAGGGATCTGAACTGTGGGACATCGATCGTTTACGATCTGAAGGTTGGATGTCTGAGTAGCAAATAGTGCAGTTTCCAATCTGTTCACCAAGGAATCGTTTCTTGGCCAACTCGTCATTGATCTCGTAGATACCGTAGATGTTCCAAGGCTCTTCGGCCTGCTGAATATCGAAGTCTATAAATGTCTGCAAATTGCGACATTCCTCAAACCTCAGGGATAGTTTTTCGTTGGCGGAGCGGTAGATGAAACAAACATCGACCGTCGCCAATTTTGAAGAGCCGCATGCGGGAAGTATCTGCAAGGAATCCTTCGCGGCGTCGCGAAGGCCTGGAGGCAGGTTTCTAGGAGGTTGGTAAATACTAGGCCTCATAGAAGCCCTACTTGAAGAACCCTCTTTGTTTCTCGGTGATTGGATTGCCGAGCTTTTCCATCACGAGGAGCATGTCCTCCCAGACTTTGCGTTTGGTGGGCTTGTCACCATAGCGGAGCAGATAGGAAGGATGGAAGGTAGGCATCACGGGAATGCCGTTAAATTCGTGCCAATTGCCGCAAAGACGATTGATCCCATCCGAAACACCGAGCAGTCCTTGAACGGCCGTGACTCCCAGGGCGACGATGACCTTGGGTTTGATAATCTCGATCTGCTTTAGGAGGTAGGGTTTACAGGTCTCCATTTCTTCAGGTGTTGGTTTCCTGTTTCCGTAACGCTGATCAGGAGTATCCGGACGGCACTTGAGAATATTGGCAATGTAGACGGTGTCCCGGCCGTAGCCCATGGTCTCAATGATCTTGGTAAGAAGCTGGCCTGCGCGACCGACAAAGGGTTCGCCCTTGATATCCTCATCCATCCCGGGAGCCTCGCCTACAAACATCAAAGGCGAAGTAATGTCTCCCACACCAAAGACCACGTTCCTGCGGCTCTTGGCGAGGTTCCCGCATTTCATGCACGGCATGACTTCTGAGAGGAGCTCCTGCATGGCGACTCGGCGAGGATCATTCTCGGCAAGATTGGTCGGAGTCCTAAGACGAACGGGCTTTGAAGGTTTCCTGGCGGCCTGAGGCTGAGCCTGAGCTGGGCGGGCAGAACCGGGTCGTGAGGATGGGGAAGCACCAGCAGGTTCGGCGGCGCGGGGAAGAGGTCGACCCAGTGATTGAAGCGTATCCTCCTGAACAGGAAGATGGCGGACGCCACGAGCCTTGAGCTGTTCCAGATGGACAATCGTCGCGTCCAGGAGTTCGAGGTAGGCCAGTGACATCTGGAAGAAAGCCTAGCAGCGACTCCAATCAAATCCAGCCAGGAGATGGGAGATGATCAACGATCAGAGCACAATATCGGTGTAGATATCGGTATTGGAACGGCCCTGGATGATCTGACCCAGAGGAAGCTTGCTTCCCTCGGAGGTGATGTCGCGCATGGCTGCCTCCTTGGCGGCGCCGGGGGCCAGCACCCAGGCTTCTGAGGCTTCGATCAGGACCTTATATCCCATGGTCACGCGTTGGGGCGGGGGCTTTACTGCTATGACATCACGGAAAAGGGCCTTGTTTGCGCGTTCATCCTCCGGTTCTTCCGGGAAAAGGGATGCGGTATGCCCATCCTCACCCATGCCAAGGATTGCCAAATCAATCACAGGTGTGCCATCGACCCAGTCCGACGCAATCCTGGTCAACTCGTCGATGGCATCGGCAACTGCCACTTTTGGATCCTTCTCACCGGCAATCCTGTGGATGTGGGATTCCTGGATGTCGAGGGGGAGAAAGAGAAGCTCGTTGGCAGTCTTGAAGTTGCTCTCAGGATCTGTCGGGGGAACGCATCGCTCGTCCGCCCAGAAGAAATGCACCTGACTCAGATCAAGTGCCTGATCTTGGGCGATGGATGCGATGTTCTTGTAGAACGGGTTGGCAATACGTCCGCCTGAGAGGGCGATCGTAAAGGTCGAGTCGCCTTTGGCTTTGATGGTATCGCAGAGGCGGATGGCCGCAGCCTGGGCTATGGCTTCCGCATCAGTGTGGTGGAGTAGGGTGAACTTGGACATGCTCTATCGTCTACTGATTCAGGAGACGAGGATTGTGCCATTGGTGCCCACCTTTGGCCAAGAGTTCATCGGAAGCGATCGGGCCCCATGACCCAGCAGCGTAGAACTCACGATTTGTCAGGGGTTG
This sequence comes from uncultured Verrucomicrobiota bacterium, assembly GCA_964554035.1. Lineage (GTDB taxonomy): Bacteria > Verrucomicrobiota > Verrucomicrobiia > Limisphaerales > CAZKNW01 > CAZKNW01. Next base: position 1,050 of record CAZKNW010000318.1, on the reverse strand, counting down.
ACCTTTCCAGCCGTCGCGAATGGCATCGACAATCTTCCATGCGGTTTCCACCTCATCGCGGCGGATGAACAATGTCGCGTCGCCGGCAATGGCTTCCAGAAGCAGACGTTCATAGGCTTCCGGAGTATAGGCACCAAACTCGGAATCGTAGCTGAAATGCATCCGAACGGGACGGACTTTGGTGCTAGTCCCAGGAACTTTACCGTTAAAGTGCAAAGAAATACCCTCATGAGGCTGCAAACGAAGGGTCATCGTGTTAGCATCGAGGTTCATTCCGCACTTGGCGTTGTAGAGCACGTTAGGTGGTGCCTGAAACTGGACCTTCACTTCACTGGCGCTGAGAGGGAGGTTCTTTCCGGTCCGAAGATAAAATGGCACACCTGACCAGCGCCAGTTGTCGATCAGAAGCTTGAGAGCCACGTAGGTCTCGACGTTGGAATCAGGTTTCACCTTGGTTTCCTGCCGATATCCAGGCCGGTTTTCACCGTCGATCTGGCCGGCAAAGTACTGTCCCCGGACGATGTGCTCGTTGACCTTGGAGGGTTCAATGGGCCGAATGGACTGAAGTAACTTCACCTTCTCGTCGCGGATGGCCTCCGCCTCGAGTGAAACAGGTGGTTCCATGGCAACCAGCGAAAGCACCTGAAGAAGGTGATTCTGGACCATGTCACGTAGTGCACCGGCCTCTTCATAATAACCACCGCGGGAACCGACACCCAGTTTTTCACTCACGGTAATCTGGACATTGTCGATGGCCTTGCGGTTCCAGAGCTGTTCGAAAATGGCATTCGAGAAACGGAACATCAGGATGTTCTGCACCGTTTCCTTACCAAGGTAGTGGTCGATCCGGTAGATTTGCTTCTCGTCAAGATGGCGTGTGAGCTCCAAGTTCAGCTGGTGGGCGGTTTCGGTATCCACGCCGAAAGGCTTCTCAACGACAACCCGGTGGTTGATGCTTCCTTCATCCTGCTTCTTGATCAGTTGGGCCTTGGAGCATTCCTCCACGATGGTCCCAAACTGCGTAGGAGAAACCGCGAGGTAGGCAAGAAT
>CAZKNW010000317.1:0-5171 GCA_964554035.1 uncultured Verrucomicrobiota bacterium | reverse complement strand
GTCTCCGGAGAAAGGAGTGAGTCGAAGTCGATGCGTATCCCGTTTGCATGGATCTTGAATCCCACTGGATAACGGACCCTCTGCCCCGTGTAGCGAACCCTTTGCAGGCAACCATCCTCGACTGCGTAGTCGCCCCAACCCTGCATGCCGGCCACATAGAGCTGGCCATCCACAGGATGAAAGCGGGCACGATGGGAACCCGAGACAAACTCACCTTTGAGAGGCACCACCGCCCCTTGGGACCGTCCGCCATCCGTATCCCTGAGCACAAGGTAATGCGTTCCGGCACCGAAAGAGGTGCTCAGCATCTGGCCCTTGAGAGGCCCCCACTGGTCACTCGTGACCCAAACCTGGCTACCGGTGGAATTGTCCACACCCCGCGGCAAATAGACCAAAGGCGGCGCGATGGGCTCGTTGCCCTTACGCTGACGCCGGAAGCCGTAGAACTCACCTTCCTGGGCTTCCACGACCATTGTGCAGGGTGTCCACTGTCCTTCATTTGGGGAACTGCTGACGATCCCGTCCGGACTCACACCAATTCCATCCGGGTTCCGGATTCCGTAGGCCACCGTCCGCGCCACGGCTCCGTCAGGGGAAACCTCGATGATTCCTTCGTGTCCGGTGGAAAAGTAGAAATACCCAAGGTCGCTCACCTGCAACCCGACATTGAAGTCATGACCTCCCGGCGAGGTCCTGAAGGCATTGCAGAAGTTCCTGTAGAAATCCGCTTCCCCATCATCATTCAGGTCGATCAACTGGGTGATCTGATCCTTGCCAAGGACATAGATCTGATCCCTCACCACCGCCACTCCCAAGGCCTGGTTGAGTCCGGTGGCGATCCGTTGCCAGGTCACCGCCTTCAAGTCATGGTCGATGCCACCGACCTTCCAGACATCTCCGAAAAAGGTGCAAACCACGGCATCGCCATTGGAAAGAAAATCGAGTCCACCTAGAAACATGGGAGACTTGTAGGGATTGGTGGTGGGAACCGGGAGTGTATCGAGGACATAAGGACCGTCCTCATTATCCGCCAGTTGTCCCTGCAGGGTGAGACGTTCGCTCCAAAGCGCGGGACCTCCATTGGTGAACTGCTCCAACCGTTCCGGCTGCGCCTTCAACAACGCGTCCACCGCCTGTTGAACCCCGCCCTTCGGTCCCTTCCAGATGGAGACTCTCAATCCCCCTTCGCGTCGTGCCCGACCCAGTTCGACCACCACGCTTCCTCCGGCACCGACTCCCAGCTTGGCCTGCTGGTTCTCATCGCGGGAGGCAAGCACGATCACCGTGGCCTGACCGCCCTGTTCGCTTACCAGAACCCTTCCATGATGGGAAACCTCATTCATCCCGGAAGCCTTGAAGAGCTTGAGCGAGGTCGCTTCGAGATCACCTGTCCACTCCAGGTCCCGGACGAAGGCCATTCCTTCAGTCAGTTTCCGGCTGCCGGGCCGGTCCAGGAAGGTCACATGACCAAGGGAATAGGCGAAGATCACCTCGTTACCATGGCGATGATAACCATGATATCTGGCCTGCCCCGTCTTGAATCCCTTCTCCCACTTTCCGCCCAGTTGCCAATCCATGCGGGAATCCGTTTCGAAAACAGGAGCGCCTCCTATTGATGGACTGCCTACGATGCCGAAGCGCTTCGTCGGCAGATTGAGGAAACTTCCACTCCAGACCAATGGATAGCTCAGGGACCCTGGATCGAACAAGGTATTGAGGTCATTACCCAGTTGCACATTCACCGCCTTGGTGAAAGTCCTGCCTCGATGCTTCACCACCGCCGCAAGCACACTGCCACCCTCCATGTGACTCCAGGCATCATCCACCACATCATTCTGGCTGTGCTTGCCCCAATGACCGTAGAGCCCTGCCTCGATCCCCGGATAGGCCGGCAGGAGATCAGGCACCTTGTCCTGCTTCAGGTAGTAATCCGCCTGCCTCGCATAGAAATCGTAAAGCCTCGCCTCATTGACGGTCTCCCCCGCCAGCTCATGCCCTTCCCTCCCCTTGGCAGGATCGGCGTAGGGATGCACCTTGGGATCAGCCAGATTGGGAGCATCCGCAGCCTCGGTCGCTGCGACCAGAGCCAGGAGAGAAAGAACGTTCAGGAGGCGGAAATGCATGATGACTCAACTGGATTTCAGTTCTCGGATCGGGAGATAACGAACGGCACACACCTCGCATTCAGGACGACTACTTGCCCGCCGTCCACCCTCCATCAATGATGAACTCCACCCCGGTGACGAAGCCGGATTCATCGGCAGCCAGGTAGAGCGCTGCATGCGCGATCTCATCCGGGGTCCCCATCCGGCCGAGGGCCTGGGTTGAGGCCATCTCGCGATAGGCCGCCTCCGGATCGGGATACTCGGCGAGCCGCTTCTTGACGAAGGGCGTCTCCACCCGTCCGGGACAGATGCAGTTCACGCGCACACCATCCATGGCATGATCGATGGACATCGCCTTGGTCAGGCCGGCAACGGCGAACTTCGTGGTGCAATAGGCAAGCCGGTCCTTCACTCCGACGACCCCTCCGATGGACGCCATGTTGACAATGGCCCCCTTCTTTCGCTGTACCATGCCGTCGATGAAGACCTTGGTGACATTGAAGACGCCACGGACATTGACGGAATACATCCGGTCCAGGTCCTCGCCCTTGGTGGTCAGGATGGTGCCCACATGCCCGATGCCGGCATTGTTCACGAGGATGTCCAGCACCTCCGCCTCTCGATGGACCACCTCGGCCGCAGCCGCACAACTGGATTCATCGCTGACATCAAGAGGAATGAAGATCGCCTTCTCCGGATGACTCTGGTTGATCTCCAGAGCCACACGTCGGCCCTCCTCCTCATTCACATCGGCCACCCAGACCGTAGCTCCTGCCTCGGCAAAGACCTTGGCAATCGATTCACCTATTCCTGATCCTGCACCGGTGACGAGCGCATGTTTATCCTTCAACGAAAACATCATGAAATCCTTATTGGGTTGATTGCGGGAGAGCCTAATCGGTGATATTGTCACTGATCTTGACTTTCCTTGCCTTTGAAAGCCTGACGGCACTGTATTCCTTCACTGCCGGGTTCAGGATGATGCTGTCAGAAACGCGGATGTTCTCACAGTCATCAATCAACACTCCGGATCCCTCACACCCGTGAATCGTGCAACCGGTGACATTGATCGCCTTGCAGTTCCTGAGAACCAGTCCCGCAGGATGGCCACGAACGCCATCGATGAGTTCCCCCGTGATCTGGATCAATTCGGAATCCTGGATCAGGACTCCGTTCTTCGTCGTGTCTCCATCTCCGTAACCGTATCGGGGATTCTTGTCCTGGACGTTGCCGGACAGGGTGATACGACTTGAGGAGACGATCCGGATGTTGTTCTCGTATCCCTTCCAGAGCGTGTTTCCGGAAATGGCGACTCCACGTGCCTCCTTGATGTCGATGTTGAACTGCACATCGCTCAGGACATTGCCGTTGATCGTGATGTTGCCATCGTGATGGCGCTCCACATTGCGTTCCTTCGTCAGCCAGTCTGAGCCACAGAGGATCCGGATGTTCGCCGATTCCGGAGCATCGTGGGTATGCTGGATGGTACAGCCGGTGATGGCCACTTCCCCAATCGAACCATCCGCCGCATCGATGAAGACGTTGGCGGTAGCGGGCTTGTCCTTGGCCATGTTGCCCTCGATGTCGCAGTTACCGATGTGCAGGTTCCTCACGTTGCCACCACGGACAACGATGCCGCCCTCGTCGTTGTAGCTGACATGGCTGTCTCCGATGTTGATCTGATGCAGGTTGATCTGATCGAGATAGATGCCCACCCCTGAATTCTCATAGACCTGGCAATTGGAAATGATGACGTTCCGGTTCCGGACCGCCAGGCGGATTCCATGATGCAGCCCACGCAGATGAAGGCGCGTGAGAATGATCTGCATGGTCTGGATCGCCTCAATGCCACTCGCCTCAGGATGACTCCCCGTGATGGCCAGGCCATCCACCATGGGCATCCGCTCCTTCTCCCAGACATTGGGCTTCACAGAAGCCGGGCTCGCCGTTCCCTGATGGCTTCCGTTGAAGCGGATCGCCGGCCCGGCGGAGGCCATCTCGATTGTCGTCCCACTGCTTCCCCTCAGGCTCGTGTAGCCAGCGACGTCCAGGTTGACGTTCACCGTCTTTCCGAAGAGATATCGTCCGGGAGGAAAATAGACGTCTCCCCCCGCATCCACCGCCTTCTGGACGGCCTCATGGTCGGGAATTCCGTCATCGGGCACCGCACCAAAATCAACAACGCTGGCAGCCCAGAGGGGAGCTGAGAACAGGAAGACGCAGAGGAAAGGGAATCGAATGGGAATCACGGCAGATCGCATAAATGAATTCCCGGAAAGGAGCAAGGGTGGAGAGGGTTGGGAATGACCCATCTTGAATATTGAATGATGAATACTGAATGCCGCACCACAAAAAAAGGCCGCGCCTGTTGCGAGGCGCGGCCTTCAAATCTTCCTACCCAAGACCTACATCATCTTCAGGAGTGTGTCGGCCATTTCAGATGGTGTGGCGGCGACGCCGATGCCGGCATCCTTGAAGGCCTCGATCTTGGCCTCGGCCGTTCCCTTTCCACCACTGACGATGGCACCGGCATGGCCCATGCGGCGTCCGGGAGGCGCGGTCGTGCCAGCAATGAATCCGGCAACCGGCTTCTTGCAGTTCTCCTTGATCCATGCCGCCGCCTCTTCCTCGGCGGAACCACCGATCTCACCAATCATGATGATGCCCTCGGTTTCCGGATCCTCGTTGAACATCTTGATGACATCGAGATGGGACGTACCATTGACCGGATCACCACCGATTCCCACGCAGGTGGACTGGCCGACGCCGCGGCAGGTCAGCTGCCAGACCGCCTCGTAAGTGAGGGTACCGCTGCGGGAGACCACACCGATGTTGCCCTTCTTGTGGATGTAGCCGGGAGCGATGCCGATGCGGCAGCCACCATGGGAATCCTTGCCTTCACCGGGCGTCACCACACCCGGACAGTTGGGACCGATCAGGCGCGTCTTCTTGCCGATCATGGCCTTCTTCACGCGGGTCATGTCCTTGACGGGAATGCCCTCGGTGATGGCCACCACCAGGTCAAGTCCGGCATCCACCGCTTCAAGGATCGCGTCGGCAGCAAAG
>CAZKNW010000316.1:0-5181 GCA_964554035.1 uncultured Verrucomicrobiota bacterium | reverse complement strand
CTCCGCCTGATCCTTCCTGCCGCCGAGAGGCTGACCCGTCCAGGAGGGCTGACCGTGGCCCTGATCAAGCCGCAGTTTGAGGCGGGAAAGGAGGAGGTCGACAAGGGTGCAGGGGTCATCCGGGATCCGGAGATCCATGACCGTGTCATCTCCGAATTGCGTGATTTCGTGTCCGTCCAAACGAGTTTTAACTGGAACGGCTTGGTCGAATCGCCAATTCTCGGCCCCGCAGGAAACAAAGAATTTCTCGTCCTTCTTGAAAAAGGCCTCTGAAAAAATCAAGTGCGTCGGGCTGGTCGCCAACCCGGAGAAGACGGCCGGGGCCCCGCTGGTGAGGAAAGCCTCCCGCCTTCTGGCCAAGGCCGGCATCAAGGTGGTGACAAACGGCATCACCGCCCGCATGGCCAAGATCAAGGATCCCATCCTTCCTGACCTCCCTGAGATCTCCAAGAAGGCGGACATGCTGCTGGTCTTTGGTGGAGACGGGACCGTACTGCAGGTCACCCGCGAACTCGGTGGATCCCGAACCCCGGTCCTGGCCATCAACGTGGGTAGCCTCGGATTCCTGACAGCCGTGTCTTCCGGTCGTCTCGACGAGGCCATCAGGTGTGTTCTTTCCGGCGAGTTCCAGATCGAATCCCGCTACCTGATGGATGCCACGCTCTCAATCGCGGGCCATGAAAGCCAGCGACACGCCGTCAATGACTTCGTCATCAGTGTCGGTGCGGCCTCCCGGATGATCACCCTCGATGTCACGGTGGACGGCCACCTCCTGACGCGCTACCGCTGCGATGGGCTGATCGTCTCCACGGCCACCGGCTCCACCGCCTATTCCCTTTCCGCAGGAGGTGCGATTGTCTGCCCTAGCGCCGAGGTCTTCACCTTGACGCCGATCTGTCCGCACACCCTTTCCAACCGGTCCGTCATCGTCGGTGCCAGCTCCAAACTCAGCGTGAAGGTGATCAACGAAAAGCCGGAAACCATACTTGCCGCGGACGGTCAGGTGCATTCACGATTGTCCGCAGGTGATGAGGTGACGATTAAGAGGAGCCGCCGGCAGCTGAGACTTGTCCAGCTGGAGGGAACCTCCTTCTTCAACACGCTTCGCCAGAAACTCAGCTGGTCAGGATCCAGTGTCTGAGATGGTTCGACTGAAAGACATAGCACAGCGTGCAGGCGTTTCCGTAATGACCGTTTCCAAGGTCATGCGGGATGCTCCCGACATTTCAAAGGCAACCAAGGCCCGCGTCCGGGCATTGGCCGACGAGATGGGCTATGTACCCAACACGGCAGCCCGCGGTCTCCGCAGCCGGTCATCCAAGCTGCTTGGGCTGCTGATTCCCACCACGACCAACCCGATTTATGCCAGGATGATCCTGGCGATCGAGTCCCGTGCCCAGGAACTCGGCTATGACCTGCTGATCGGGCACACACTCAATGACCCAGGTAGGGAGGAATATCACATCCGCCGGTTCATCGCCCGCCGTATCGATGGTTTGCTGATCAACCCCGTCTACCGGCTTCAGGAAGAGGCCCCGATCTACCGCGAGCTCAAGCGGCACAGCATCCCGACCGTGCTGCTCAGCCACCCGGACTCCTTCTGTGAGGATTTCCCCTATGTGGCTGTCGACGATTTTTCCGCCGGCCACAAGTCCGCCAGCCACCTGATCGAACTGGGTCACACCAAGATCGGGTTCATCGCGGGCCCCACCCTATCACCCGGTGCCCGGGAACGGGCCGAGGGATTCAGAAAGGCCATGAACGAGCATCGCCTGCCCATCGACGACCGCTGGATGTTCCAGGCAGGCAACACAGTGGAGGAAGGCCGCAACGTTGGTCTTGAGATCTCGGGTGAGCAGCCGGAATGCACCGCCTTCCAGGCCGCCAATGATCTGGCCGCCATTGGGGCCGCAGGCGTGCTGATTGACCAGGGAATGAAGATTCCCGGTGACTTTTCCATCATTGGTCACGGTAATGTTTTGACGGCAGAGCACTTCCGTGTCCCATTGACCACCATACGCCAGCCCAAATTCCGGCTTGGCATCGCAGCCATCGAAATGATGATGCGGATGCTTGAGGGCGAAAGCCCCGAGTCACGCCGCCTTCCGGCCGAACTCTTCGTCCGCAAAAGCACGGCTGCCCCTTCAGCAAAAATCTAAACCTGCTCAACCGCCCGGAAACGGGCCCATCTGTACGTAGATGAGCGAACACGGAGACCACGATACCTCCCTCCACGGCACGGCGGAACACGGCCGACTGCTTGAGGAACTGGACCGCGTCCACAACTGGAAGCGCTGGGGGCCCTATCTTTCAGAACGCCAGTGGGCGACGGTTCGGGAGGATTACTCACCGAACGGCACCTGCTGGGACTACTTTCCCCACGACCATGCAAGGAGCCGCGCCTATCGCTGGGGTGAGGACGGCCTGCTTGGCATCACCGACCGGCAATGCCGCCTCTGCTTCTCACTCGCGCTCTGGAACGGGCGGGACACCATTCTCAAGGAACGCCTTTTCGGACTCACCGGCCCCGAGGGAAATCACGGCGAGGACGTGAAGGAACAGTATTTCTACCTCGATTCCACGCCCACCCACTCCTACATGAAGGCGCTCTACAAGTATCCGATGCAGCCCTTCCCCTATGATAGGCTGCTCAAGGAGAACAATCGGAGGGGGTATCAGGACAGCGAGTTTGAACTCGAGGACACCGGCATCTTCGACACCCACCGGTATTTTGATGTACAGGCAGAATATGCCAAGGGCGGCCCCGACGACATCCTGATCCGGATCACCGTCAGCAACCGTTCCCGCCGTGCCGCCATTCTCGAGCTGCTGCCCACCGTCTGGTACCGCAACACCTGGTATTGGGGCTGCACGCACGAGGGCTGCACCATCAAGCCCGGGATGGTCCAGTCCGGCGAAAACCAGCTTACCCTGAACCATCCTTCCCTCGGGCGCTACCTGTTCCATTTTGACGCCGACCAGAAGGGAGCCTTCCCCCGCACGCTCTTCACTGAGAACGAGACCAACTACAAGCGCCTCTTTGGTGCGGAGAATCCTCAACCCTACGTCAAGGACGCCTTCCACTACTACGTCATCCATGGCGAGGAAAAGGCGGTCAATCCCAAGGCCTTCGGAACCAAGGCGGCCCCCCACTACATCCTGAGGATACCCGGCGGTCAGTCGGTGACGCTGAAGTTCCGACTCTCGGCGGAAGGCACGATTTCCGAGGAGCCGCTCGGTCAGGATTTCGAAGACACCTTTGACCTGCGACTGCAGGAGGCCGACGAGTTCTACGGCTCGGTCACCCAGCCCGGGCTCAGCGATGTGGAGGAAAACGTGGTACGCCAGGGTTATGCAGGGCTCCTCTGGACCAAGCAGTTCTATCACTACGTCATCGACAACTGGCTGAATGGCGACCCGGCCACGCCGCCCCCTCCTGAGGAACGGAAACACGGCAGGAACAACCGATGGATGCATCTCTTCAGCAGGGACATCATCTCCATGCCGGACAAATGGGAGTATCCTTGGTTTGCCGCATGGGACCTGGCCTTCCACATGATCCCCTTCGCGAGGATCGATCCGATCTTCGCCAAACGACAACTGACCCTATTCCTCAGGGAATGGTACATGCATCCCAACGGCCAGATCCCGGCCTACGAGTTCGCCTTCGATGATGTGAATCCCCCTGTTCACGCCTGGGCCGTCTGGCGTGTCTACAAGATTGCCGAGCGTCGTGGCCACCGCGACCGAGATTTCCTGGAAAGCGCCTTCCAGAAACTGCTTCTCAACTTCACCTGGTGGGTGAACCAGAAGGATGAACAGGGGAACAACCTCTTCTCCGGCGGTTTTCTTGGACTCGACAACATCGGTGTCTTTGACCGCTCCAAGCCCCTGCCCACCGGAGGCCACCTCCAACAGGCGGACGGCACGGCCTGGATGGCCTGCTATTGCGGGACCATGCTGGCCATCGCCCTGGAGCTTGCCCGGGATGGGGACCAGATCAAGCCTGCCTACGAAGACATGGCCTCCAAGTTCCTGGAACACTTCGTCCAGATCGCCGATGCCATGAACACGCATGGAGGTTCAGGGCTCTGGGACGACGAGGACGGATTCTACTATGACCAGATTCTTTCAGAGGGAAACACCATCCAGCTGAAGAGCCGCTCCCTCGTGGGGCTGCTTCCCCTGATCGCCGTGGAGGTGTTGAATGAGGAACGCATCAAGAGCCTCCCCGGCTTCTACAAGCGCTTCAACTGGTTCCTCAAGAACCGGACCGACCTCTCACGGCACATTTCCTACGCCGACAACGCAAACAAGCTGCGCCTCCTTGCCATTCCCTCAAGAAAGCGTCTGGAGAAAGTCCTGAAGTATCTGCTGGACGAGGATGAATTCCTTTCCCCGCACGGAATCCGGTCTCTGTCCAAGTTCCACAAGAAGAAGCCCTTCACTCTTCATGTCCACGGAGAGGAACACCGCGTTGACTACGTCCCGGGTGAATCCAACACCTGGCTCTTCGGAGGCAACAGCAACTGGCGCGGCCCCATCTGGTTCCCGGTGAATTACATACTGATCGAAGCGCTGGAACGCTACCATCATTACTACCGCGACGATCTCAAGGTGGAGTGCCCGACCGGTTCCGGCAACCTGATGAACCTCAAGCAGGTTGCCGATGAACTTCATCGTCGCCTGGGTTCCCTCTTCGTCCCCGACGAAATGGGAGGCCGCCCCTGCCACGGAAAGAACACGATGTTCGCCAAGGATCCCCACTGGAAGGACCTCGTGCTTTTCCACGAATACTTTCACGGTGACAACGGAAAGGGACTCGGTGCCAGCCACCAGACCGGATGGACCGCGCTCTCGATTCGAAGCATCGAAAAGGTGGCCAAGCGCAGGACCCAGAAGGAAAATCCAGAGGAATAAAAAAAGGAAGGGGGCCTCCAAGCCCCCATGTCATTTCGTGGGGAACCTCCAATGGAGGCAGAAACGACAGGGAGAGAAGACTCCCAGTCCTGTCCTTTGTCAATGGTTTCCCATATCACCGGCATGTTCGAGCGGACTTTCATAATGCCCTTCCCATCCGCATGCTCGGGCTCATGCCTTCAAACGCGGTAGTGGAAAACCTGTTCTCAAAGGGCGATTTCCAGTGGTCGTTCCGCATGCGGATGGGAAACCAGAACGACT
>CAZKNW010000315.1:0-5188 GCA_964554035.1 uncultured Verrucomicrobiota bacterium | reverse complement strand
GTAAACCCGAATGCAGAACAAGGCGGTGCTGGCAACGCCTGACGGCGTGCCAGACCTTTGACGTTGGGGCCAAATACACAACAATGGAAACATTTGAAGCAATTAGCTTGTCACTAGGAATCCTCACAGTCCTAGCGACTGTAATTTCAGCTCTCTTTATTCGGTTCATTTTCGCTCCGGTTTGTGAAATCGAGGTCAAACCACGATGGTCAGATAAGAATTCAGAATTTTTGATTGTTGGATTTCGCTTCAAAAACACTTCGCGAGTTCGCGTTGAGAATCCCGAAGTAACTACCGAAATTGCGTTCTACTCACCATCCAATGTGACGACTCTTGGCCCTCGACAATCAGATAATGGTGTATTGGAGCCAGAAAGTGAGTTGCCTAACCAACTGCTCTACTCGAAGGAATCTCGCATTTTCAGCGGTGAATCAATCTACCGGGAACTGATGGTAAGGCGCCCATCTGAAGCATCGATAGCGTTCATTTCAATGAGGGTTCGCATCGATCTGGGGTCTTTCCGGCGAGCAATTCTTTTGAAGAAGCAGCACTGGTCTCAGACGTCGACCAGCATTCTGACCGTGGACGCTTCAAGCCCCAACAAGGCAGAGTAGGCAACCCTCACCCGCCGCGAGTCGAAGCGTCATGAAAGTTTAATCCTCAACTCAGATTCGATTTGGCGCTCACCGGTGAGGGTGCCTATCTTTGAACGTTGGCACGACAAATGAATAGAACGTTCTTAGCCTCCGTTGCATTATTCATGGTAGCCTTGGTCCTCGTTGGCCAAGAGCCACCAGTTGATGATTTTCCTGTTGCTGAACTGACGTATCGGGACGGCTCTAGACTTTTCTATCTTCACAGCCCTTACGGATTCATCGCCAAGTGGGAAGACGGCAGTAGTCGCTTCTATCTTTACGACAAGGCCCGGACCAACATCACAATAACAAGCAAGTTAGGGACTCTTCTTGCAGGGCTTTCGAGGTTGCCTGACAGGGCCGAGGTTGCATGGATAAACACCTGCATGGCTCCATTATATTATGGCATGCCATCGAACAGGCTCTCTGTGATTCACGAACTACTGAAGAAGAAACGATTCAAGATGGCGGGTATCGAAGAGAATAATTTCGTGCTCTGTACGTGCGAGTCTACAAATTTGACGTTTTTCTCTGCCGCACCTCCAGCCAAACAAGCAGTTGAGGAGAACGACGGGCAAGCCTCGCCGGATCCATCCAAACTATGAAATTTGCAACCACAACTACGACGGCGAGAGCGGGTGGTCGCCCATCGTCCCTCACTTGAGCGTTCCTAGAGAAGAGCAAAATGCCAAGACCTGGCATCCAATGGCGAAAGGGGGGGCGGCCGGCTGGAGACGGGTTTTAGGTAGAGACCCCGATCTAGCTGACCAGGTCCACCCTGCGGGTGATTCGGTCGGCTTCGTCGAAGGAGGAGACTCCTTTCAGCACCTTGTTGAAGGCGCTTTTTCGGAGGTCCCATTGTCCATGTTCCCTTGAGGTGCGCCTGAGCGTGCCGGTTTTCACCCCTGGCTCGATGAGGTCGGCGATTTCATCATCCACCAGGAAGAATTCATAGATCGCGACGCGTCCCTGATAACCGGTGTCGTTGCAGGCTTCGCAGCCGGTGCCCTTCATGGGCTGGAAGGACTGGGGATCGATGTCGAAATAGCCTGCCAGCTCCTTTCGCAGGGCTTCGGAGGCATGGGTATCGGGTTCCGAACAATGGGGGCAGTTCCGTCGAAGGAGTCGCTGGGCCATGCTGCAGACCAGCGAGGAGGAGACGAGGAAGGGGTCGATGCCCATCTCGATCAGTCGGATCACGGCGCTGGCGCTGTCGTTGGTATGCAGGGTGGAGAAGACGAGGTGTCCGGTCTGTGCGGCACGGACCGCGATCTCGGCGGTTTCCGCATCACGGATCTCACCCACGAGCACGATATCCGGATCGTGGCGGAGAATGGATCTCAGGCCCCGGGCAAAGGAAAGTCCGATCTCAGGGTGGACCTGGATCTGTGTGGCGCCCGGCAGCTGGTATTCCACGGGGTCCTCGATGGTGATGGTCTTGCGCGTGGCGTCGTTGGCCTTGGCCAGTCCGGCATAGAGGCTGGTGGTCTTTCCGCTTCCGGTGGGGCCGGTCACGAGGATGAGTCCCTGGGGCAATCGCGTGAGCTGCGTGTAGAGCTTCTCCTGTTCGGGCTCGAGGCCAAGTTCCGACAGATCAAGATAGAGGCTCTGCCTGCCCAGGATACGAAGGCAGACCGCCTCACCATGCTTGGTCGGCATGACGGAAACACGGAGGTCATATTCCTCGTTCCCGGTCTTCATCGCGATGCGGCCATCATGGGGAAGGCGCTTCTCGGCGATGTTCAGGGCGGCCATCACCTTGATGCGTGAGACAATGGCGCTGTGAAGCTGTCGGACGTTGGGCGGTACGGGCACCGTCTGCATGATGCCGTCGACGCGATAGCGCAGGCGGATGCTGGACTTGTAGGGCTCGATGTGGACGTCGGTCGCCCTCATTTTCAGGGCTTCCGCAAGGATCTGGTCGACGAAGGTGGCAATCGTCGTGTTGATGAACTCCTCGTCGTCCTTCTTCTCGGTGACATCGAAGACCGCCTCACCGCCGGCGTCCTCGAATTCCGAGTCCTCCCCGAGTTTCTGGACGCTTTCCGCACCGAGGCCGAAGTGCTGGCGAATGATCTGGTTCAGTGCGCTGGGAGTGGCGAGCACGGGGTTGATCGAGGAACCCAGCAGGAGTTGGAGGCTGCCCAGGTTCTGCCGGGAGGGAGGCTCACCAAAGGCCATCCTGATACGTCCCTCGGTCCTGTCGAGCGGGACCATCTTGTAGTGAAGGATGAGCTTGAGGGGGATCGACTCGAGGACATTCCTTTCGACGTGGATATCCTCGATCGGCACGTATTCCATCCTGCGGTGCTCGGCGAGTGCGTGCCATGCGTCCTCCTCGGATACAAAGGAGAGATCCACGGCGGCCCTGTGTTCCGGGGTGTTGTGGCTCTGGCATCGTCGCAGGACCAGCTGGTACTGCTGTTCGTTCAGCAGACCCGCGGCCTTCAGCATGGCGGCCGGTCCGTCCGGATCAGACATGGTGGAGGGCTGGCTCATTTTTCCTCGGGAGGAAGGGTGAGGGTGACGGGTTTGCGGAAGGGGAGCAGCATTTCAGCACCTGCGCTGTTGGTCAGCGTGGCCTGCTGGTTGTTCAGTTGGGCGAGCGCGTAGTCATCCACGATCACCGAGCTGAGACCGGCGACGACGGTCTTGTCATCCACCTGGATGAAGGCGGACTCGGTTCCCTTGGACGAGGCGAAGTATCCCTGGAAGAGCAGGCTGACCTTGCGGTCCTTGGCGGGTTTGGGCTCGGGCTTGGGCGGTGGCTTGAAATAGGTCGTGAAGAAGGGGTTGTCCCCCTGGGTCCAGCCGATGGCCTTGGCCGACATGACCTCGATGGTCCCGTCCGAGACCAGGCCGAGCTCGGCGGCCTTCTGGACGGCGGAGCGATCCTCATAGAGCTCCTCTGGAATCCTGGACGGACGCCTGCTGTAGATGGAGACGGCAAGGAGACTCAGTGCCAGGAGGAGTAGCACGAAGGCGGTCAGCTTGCTGTCTGCGATGTTCTTGAACATGGCCTACTCCAGGGTGATGGATTCAGGTGCCTGTCCGACGGGTTGCGGCACGGGGGATTGGATCAGGTAGTAGTCGATATCGACCAGCAGCTCGACCTCCGTGGGGTCGATGGGCGAGGACTTGAGGAGATCGAAGCCGCGGAGGTGGAGCGCCGGCTTGTCATCATTCATGGGGGCGATCTCGATGGCCTTCATCTCCTTGCTGCGCAGGGGAAGGGAGGCGAGAAAACCCCGCACCTGGGTCATGCCTCCCTTGAGGGTCAGGCGGATGGGAAAGCGGAGCAGGACCCTTTCATCCGAGCGCTTGAGAATCTCGCCCTGGGTGCATTCAAAGGATTCGATGGAAGACACCTTGGCCGCCAGGGCGGTGCCCACGGCATGCCTTGAAGCCTCGAGGTGTGCCCAGAGGAGGGAAGGGATTTCCGGGCGCAGTTCGTAGTCCGGGAAGACGAGAAGCAGCTCAGGATTGATCTTGGTCTGCCCCTTCCGGGCCAGCTCATACAGCTCCTCAACCTGGTAGTGGCGGGTGATCTCGAAATCGATCAGCTGGAAGGGCTCGACAAGACGCTTCGTCACGGTGCTGCTCAGGCGGGTCCGGCCCTCCAGGAACTGGACGATGTTTTCAAAGTGGTCCTTCTCGAGGGTGGCCCGGGTGACGTCGGCCGAGATATGGTTCATTGTCCACGAGTTGGTTCCAATGAGGCTGTCCACCCGGGCGATGTTCTCACCCAGGCTCCTGCGCAGTCCCTCGCGGCTGGCGATGAGGGGCCTCATCATGAACATCCATGAAAGGGCAAGCGCGACGCCGAACGTGATCAGCGAGAGCTGAACACGTTGCGTGTTGTTCAATGGGCGCAGGTGACCGGTCATGGAGCGGGTGGAACGGTGCTTGGGTTGCGGCGTGGCCGGCTGATGGCGGCTTCCTCCTTGGGCTCCTCCTCTTCAACCGGCGGCGCCATGTGGAAGGGGTGGGGATAAAGCTCGATGGAGAGCCCGAAGTGCCGCTCGGGCACGACGACATTCGTGTAGGCGAGGGAGTACTGGCGATGATGGTTGATGGTGTCCACGCGGAAGACGTTGGGTATCTTTGCGAGTCTGGAAGCGAGGATGGAAAGGTCCTCCCTCATCTTGTCCTCATCCCTTGCCATGCAGACCTCGGCAATCAGGCCGTAGGCAACGGAAGGTGCGGCAACCAGGTTGGTGGTCGTGGTGTTGGTCGGATTCCTATGATTGAAGTAGGTGGGCTGGTCGCTGATCTGAACATACCACCATGCATTCGAGGAGGCCGCGTTCTGGATGGCCTCCAGGGCATCGAGGTAATGGACGGTCTGGTGCTGTGCGGCGAGGAGCGGCTGGAAAAACTGCTGCCCGGTAAGGACGTCATTCCTGGCCTCGCGCGCGGTGGTGATGCGCGTGATGGCGGAGTAGGTCAGCTCCTGCGCGTTGATGTCGATCTCGATCTGCTCGTTGAGGTAGGACGAGGCGGCCGTCATGGCGATGGATGCGGCGAGGAGGAGCACAAGGGAAAGGGACTGG
>CAZKNW010000314.1:0-5193 GCA_964554035.1 uncultured Verrucomicrobiota bacterium | reverse complement strand
ATTACGGAGGCGAGGTGCACAACATGCCGATCAATGCGGAGAACAACTTCCTCCCGGATCTGGACGCTGTTCCCGCCGACGTGCTGGCAAAGGCCAAGGTCATGGTGCTCAACTACCCGAACAACCCCACCGGTGCCAGCGCCACCCCGGAATTCTTCGCCAAGGTCGTCGAGTTCGCCAAGGCCAACGACATTGTGGTCATCCACGATGCCGCCTATGCCTCCCTCGTCTTCGAGGGCAAGCCCCTCAGCTTCCTTGCCACCCCGGGCGCCAAGGACGTGGGCATCGAACTGCACTCCCTTTCCAAGAGCTACAACATGACCGGCTGGCGTATCGGCTTCGTCGTCGGCAACCCGCTCATCGTGAAGGCCTACGGCGACGTGAAGGACAACACGGACTCCGGACAGTTCCTTGCCATTCAGCATGCGGCTGCCTACTGCCTGGACCACCCCGAGATCACCGAGAAGATCGCCGCGAAGTATTCCCGCCGCATGGACGGACTGGTGGAGGTCCTCAACGGTGCGGGGCTGCAGGCCTCCAAGCCCAAGGGGTCCTTCTTCCTCTATGTTCCCTGCCCCAAGGCAGCGGTGGGCAAGGACGGCTCACGCATCGAATTCGACAGCGCCGAGTCCGCCTCGCAGTGGCTCATCAAGGAGAAGCTCATCTCCACCGTGCCTTGGGATGACTCCGGCGCCTTCCTCCGCTTCAGCGTCACCTTTGCCGCTCCTGGAGGGGAAGAGACCGAAAAGAAGGTCCTCGCCGAGATTGCGTCACGTCTCAGCGATGTGACCTTTGAGTTCTGACCTTCAAGGATTCACCCATCCGTCACCATTTCAACCCACAGCCTGTCACGGGCTGTGGGTTTTCTTTTCACCATCAGGAAAGATGAATGGGATTCATTGAATCCGGGTCTCAATCAAACAGATGGAGAACGTATGAGCCACCGCAGCACGTCCAGTCATCAGGAGGGCGTTTCAACCCTCTACGAGGAATTCCAGGCCCAAAGGATGGCCATTATGGAATTCTACGAGAAGGAGCAGGAACGCCTACAGGAAAGCGTCGAATTCGAGACGATCTGTCAGGAATGGAAGCTCAACAAGGCATCAGAGTGGCGACGGCGACGGCGCGAACTTCAGGAGGCCTGAGCCTCTAGTAGCCCCCAAGAGCCGTCACGCCCCGACTCGTTCGGGTCGAGGACCAGACCAGCCGCGAAGGATGCCCGTTTTCGGACAAAAGGGCTCCACCCTGCTCGTCGTAGGAGACGGAATCACGCACCGGTGAAACACCTGGATCGATGTTCAGGTTTCCGGCCGGTGCATCCACCACCACGAGTCCTTCCAGAACGGCCCCTCCACTCCCGGCATCCCCGGCCAGCGAAAGGGCCGGACGATTGATGGCTTCATCCGAACCCTCGAGCACCATGTCACCGACACCCAATCCGTAGGAACCGACATGGGTCAGCGAAGTCCTGGCCACACCGGTGCCGCCCATGATGAGGATGGAGCCGTTGGGAGCAACAGGATCATCCCGGTCTGGAGAGGATACGGCCACGTTTCGGGTCAGGTTCACGACAAAGCCCAACTGGTCCCGGTTGGTTTCAAAACTCGTTTCCAGCCCCTTCCAATCAACGATCGTGGGATCCGCAGGCGTCAACCGGACGCGATTTCCGTTCACCTCCTCCACCTGGAAGGCAGGACGTTCCTCCCGTGTCTCAAGATTCCCCCCGAGGACAACCAGGTCGTCCGGCCGCCAGTTGTAGGGTGCTGCCGTGAGAAGGATCTCGCGTGCGCCTGCCTGTGGAAGTGATGCCAGCATGGCCATACCGGTCTTCGGTTCCCCGTGAAGGGAGAGCTCACCCATGGAAACCAGTCGGGCGCTTTCTGCCCGCAGATCCGCCGGTTCTCCCGGAGGAAAAAGGGCTTCGAGGGAAATCAGCACATTCCTGTCTCCAGGAACGGGGTGTTCCAGGCTCCCTGCCCTCAGTGCCCCCATCTCATTCACAATCAGGGTATCCACATGAAGGGTGGTGTCGAAACTAGGGACGATCTCCAGATCACCGTCGATCAGGAGGGCATCGAGGTGCTCGGTTCCGGCTCCCTCGATCCGGACCTTCAACCCCTCTGGCACATGCACCCTGGCCGCGGGACCAGGCACTCTGCCTCCCCAGACGGCAGGGTCATTCCAGTTGCCGTCCTTACGGGCCCGATGGGTGATGCTTTCCGCTGCGATCAACCTGAGAAAGGCTTCCTTGGTCTCGGGTTCAGCCTGTCCAAGCAGACGCGTGGTCTCGACTTGCGAGGCGGATTGAATCGATCTTGCCGTTCCCTTCTCCACCGTGGACGTCCCGGACTGCTGGACGCGGTTGGAAGAACCTCCGGATCGCCCTGCAAGGAGGGCTCCTGGCGGTGAAGTGGGTGGAGGATTGGTAGAGTAGACCTTTTCAAGAACGAACAGTTCCAGAAGGAACAGGGGGGCAATCGCTGCGGCGATGAGGATGCTCTTGCGTATCATGGCATGAAGATCTTGAGGATGAGAAGGGGATGCGACCGCAACCGGACCAGGGTCACGGCCGCACCCATTGGGGGGGGGCTGCTAGGATTCGTCGCCAAAGCCCAGGAGATACATCAGGGCGGAGACCACCACACGCGGCGGGTTCACCACACGCTGCTTGACGTGAAAAAGCGGCTCCGCCTCGTCGAGGGTCAACTCGAAGCTTACCGGTGTGGTGTTGCCGGCGAAGTCCCGCACCGTGAATTCAAGCACCACGTAGCTCGAGCCATCCTCACGAGTGAAGATCGGCAATGCGAGGAGTTCGTATCCCTTGAACACCTTCTTGAAGTGTTTGCTGCCAAAACTGTTGTCGAGAATCGTTCCCGTCACCCGGAATCCACGCTTGAGATCCAGCGGGTTGATGACGGTTGGGACCGACGTAGAAAGGACAAACTCAGGAGGCGTGATGTCGCCGAAGACCAGCAGGGTCCTGAGCTGGGATTCCTCCTCAAAAGTGAAGAGGTTCCAACCCTCGGCCAGGTTCATCTCCGGAAGCCTTCGGCGCAGACGACTGCCATCCGACAGCCAGACATCATGGACCAGTCGGTAGTTGTCCAACAGGTTGGTGTACTTGCGGCTGCGAATACGGATCTTCGGTGAATACTCGATCGGGTCACCAATCAGCGCATGGATCAGGGGATCCACCACGGCATCCGAAGGCGCAATGGCATCACCGATGGCGAGACCATACTCTGCCCAGAGTTCCGCGTTGGTCTTGTCGATCAACTGTGCAGGCACATAGTCCGCCGCAAGCTCCGAGGGAAAGGGGACAAAGTCCGCCGCCTGCGCATGGTAGAACAGCTGCTTGTCCTGATACAGGATCGTTCCCAGGCGAATGAGGTCACGCTCGAACAACTTGGTGATGTCATTATGCTTGGGACTGAAGTTGGTCCGCAGATGGATCTGATAACGTCGGTCGACCTGCCAGACTCCCTTTCGCTTGTAGGTCCGCTGGGCTTCGCTCAGATCTGGAAACTGCACACTTCCTAGAATCTCGATCAGGCGATCACCATCGTGGGTCGTGGAGATGTTGATGTCCCTCACGTTCTGGTAGATGCCATTGAGGACAAGATTGTGTCCACGCACCGGCATATCGAGCCCGTGGTAGAACCAACGCACATCCAGATCCTCGAAGGTGATGCTGCGCGTCACGCTGTTACGGCGCATGGCCCTGCCTCCGGCCCGCCTTTCCGAACCCACGAAACGGCTGTCTTCCACCACGAGGTTGTGCGTGTAGGGGATCGTCAGGGGCGTACCGGCATTCACGGTGACAACACCTTCGATCTCACTGGGAACACCATGCTTCGACTGAAGCTGATGGAACTTGGTCTCAACTCCCTGCCGACTACCGAAGACGTAGCATCCGCTCATCTTCAAGGGTACCACGCCCACAGGCACGGTCTCACGTCCCATCGCCACGTCTGGATGGGAAAGAAGGGTTGAGTCAAACCTGGGCGTCCCGATCCCCGGTTCATCCAGAGGAACGGTGAAGAAGATGACAGCCGCACTTGCAGCACCCGCCACCTTCACGTCGTGGAGGGTCACCCCGCCACCCTGCAGCCAGAATCCATGGCCTGAGTGCCCGAAATCGACCTCCTGCACGGGACCTGCCGGATGACGACGTGCCTCGATCCCCTGCCCCGAACCGGGCATGCGGACGGCCGCCACATTGCGGAAGAATCCAAACTCGTTTCCGATCTCGGTGAAGAAGGCCGAACCCACGACGTTGTAGGCCGAGGAATCCGATACCTGCACGTTGCTTCCATGGTTCACGAGACCGAGTCCCGGACTGTCCACGATGGCCAAGCCCTGCACAATGGCCGGCGCATTCGTCGGACCGCCGCGGTGGAAATGCCAAGCATACCTTCCCACGGCGTTGTGGCCACGGTCCGGAACGCGCATTCCCATTTCATCGAACTCGGGGCTTTCCAGAGGAGTCCGCTTGTCGGTGCGCCCGAGCCCGTAGGCCCCGACCCATCGTGTGTCGGTCTTGCTCACTCCGGAATGCATGAACATCACATGACCACGCGTCCTGTTGACGCCATAGCTGTCCGCATGAAAGGGGTTCTCCGACTCAATCACCACGTTGCGTGAAACATTGATCACGAAGGGAAGAAGACCGTTGGGAAGCCGGTGCCGGTTGCTCAATCCCCGCCAATCCACGATGGGCTGACCATCGTCGCCAAGGCCGACCACCTGCACACGATTCTCAACCACTCCTGTGACCAGAAGGGTCTCATCGAAATCCCTCCTGGTGTGGTTGCCTGGAAGAACCAGGACATCCCCCGCCTTCCAGTTGAGGGGAACCTGCGCAAGGACCAGTTCCGTGTCTCCTCGATCCACCGATTCATACAGGTTTGCATGAGAGGTCTTGGCCTGGCCATGCATGCTGCACCGACCATGGGAGATGAGTCCCCGGCTGAGTTCCATGGGATCCCAAAGGATATCGACCGGGCCGTCATCCGCGATGATGACCTTGGCCTCGACACCATCCCTTACCGGATCCCCGATGGTTCCGATCTCAAGATAGCCCGAAGGAGCCACAACCATGGTATCCACCTTGAGGCCCGTGTTCACGTCCGTCGCAAACCGAAGCTTCCCATCCACACGGATCGTCTTGTGGAAGATCCGGTTTACGAAATC
>CAZKNW010000313.1:0-5194 GCA_964554035.1 uncultured Verrucomicrobiota bacterium | reverse complement strand
GACCGTCCTCTGGCAAAGCTGGTGGTGGTTCCTCCCCTTCATCATCCTCGTGACCCTCGAGTGGGCCCTGAGAAAGAAGGCAGGCCTGCTCTAGGCCGATCCATCCAGGGCTATCTCTTCAGTCGATGGATCGTGATGCCATTTCCATCCGGATCGGTGATCAGCGCGAAGTCACAGACGGCTGATTCCATGTGCTCGACGATGAAGGTCACGCCTGCTTCCTTCAGATGTTTCACCGCTTCATCCAGATCCTCGACCTCCAGTGCCACGGATGGGCCGCCACTTCCATTTGGTTCCCAAGTGTTGGAGATCGCCAGGGTCATGCCACCCACATCGTATTCCACCCAGAACTTCCCCGGCATGCTTTCGATTTCCTGGTCAAAACCATCCACCTTCAACCCAAGCACCTGCTCATAGAAGTATCTCGCCCGATCCATATCCGTGACCGGATATCCGACAAATGCCATCTCCTTGATCTTGATCATGGTTGTTCCTTTTCCGAGACAATGATGGTTGGGTGAGACTCCCTTGGCAAACACCGTTGGCTGGAAGGATCGATTCGTAACACGAATGCAACCGAGGTATCGCCCCTCCGGGGCTGGGAGGTAGTCTAGAATGAGTGATCGGTGGCTCACGCACACCGGCTACCCTATCGTCGGCCTTCCAGGCCTTGCATACTGGGATCCGAAGGAGCGGCAGCCTCCCTATTCCTCCTCGGCGATCTCCGTCTCGACCTCGCCAATCAACTTCTCGAGACGGCGCCCGTATTCGATGAAGTTGTTGTACATGTCGTCCTCGGAGGCCTCGACGGAGGAGTCGTGGAAGACCACGGCCATGTGCGGTTCGATGGAGATGCCGGCATCGTAGCCGGACTTGAAGGCGTCCTTCAGGATATCATGGACCCGTCCATCACCGTCACCCGGGAAGGTGTAGTCGGCGTCGTTCTTATCGGGGTTCCAGATGCAGTCCTTGATGTGGATGTGCGCGACGTGCTCCTTGATCTTGGTCCAGAATTCCCATGGGTCCTGCTTCGGCCATGGTTGGGCCTTGGAGCGGTCGGCATTGAAGATCGGGTTTGCGGTATCGAAAACCCACTTCAGTCCGGGCGCCCTTTCCACCAACTGCAGTCCCGCCTCGGCACTGATGCCTCCGTAGTTCATGCAGTTCTCATGGACACAGGTCAGGCCTTCATCCAGGAAACGCTTGGTGACCTCATTGACGCGCTCGAAGACGACATCGGGAATCTCACTTTCCTCGTCGCCGGGTTTGAAGCTCATGATTCGGACATACTTGGTGCCCAGTCGCTTCATGCGAGGAATGGCACGCCCCACCTCGGCCAGGGTGATCTCGAAGGGATCATTCACCGTCTTGGCCCAGTTCATGATGGTGGAACCGAAGGCGTAGACCTTGATGCCCGATTCACTGAGCTTCTGCTCAACAATGTCAAAGGCGTCGTCCGGGATCTCGTGCAGGTTGGACTTCGGGAAGCCGGGCACTTCAACACCCCGCATCTCGATGTAGTTCCAACCGAGTTCCTTCGCCGCCTTGATCTGACCGTCAATCGTGCTGGCGCCCTCGTCGCCGATGCCCATCAATTCCATCTTGGTTTCTTTCTCTTGGTTTCTACTGAAGTGAATTCCTGGTGGAGGCCGCAAAGGCACACTGTTCCCGCCCCCGGGTCAAGTTTGGAATGCCCCACTGCGCCCATTGTCCCCAGATTGAAGCCCTTCTGCGAGATCAGGTCTACCCCACTCAATCGTTCTTTTCTGTCCGGATCATCCGGACCAGGTCACTGCGAATGATGGCCAGGACGGTGGACTGGTAGGTTCCCCCGCCTTCCATGGCCTCCTCGTGGATCGTCTTCAGGGACCGCAGATCATCCGGGACGAGCGGTCGGCCCAGTGCAAACTGGGTCAGCTTCCAGGTCAGCGTCTCCTTCACCCGGTCGCTCCCGGCAAGAAGATCCATGAGTTCCGCCGAGGTCTTGTAGGGCACCGGGCCGGTCGCACCCGGAATCAGGATTTCACCATCCTCGCGAAGCACATTCCCAAATCGATCCTTCTCATGAAACGAACCCAGCCCATCGAACTTCTCCAGCCCAAAGGCCAGAGGCTCGAACTTCACATGGCACCCACCACAGGACTCATTTGAGATGCGTCCCTCCGAAATGAATCGATGTGATTTGCCCGGGCTGGAAGGAACCGGCGTGGTATCCAGTCCCGGAGGAGGATCGCTGACCGTGCCGCGCAGGACATCGTGCAGGACAAAAAGTCCCCGGGTCACCATGGAGGCGTCGTCCCCTCCCATGGTCAGCACGCTTCCCTGGGTCATCAGTCCACCCCGGTGACGGATCTTCTCAAGATCATAGCGCGCCAAGTCTTCGCCTTGTGGATCCAGACCATAGTGCCTGGCCAGTTCGGGGGTCATGAAGCTGAACTGGGTATTGAAGAGCGCTGAAAGTGGACGCTTCTGCTCCCAAACCACCTCGCGGAAATAAGCCAGCGTTTCCCTGCGCATGTCTTCTGCGAGTCCGGTATTCCATTTGGGAAACTTTTCAGGATTGGGATTGAGATTCTTGAGCCTGCCAAGGTTCAACCATTCACTCACAAACTGAAGGGAGCGATCCACCGCGCGCTTGTCCAACAACATCCGCTCCACCTGCTCCTCGATGCCCTGCTCGGACAGCAACTCCCCGGCATCGGCAGCCTTCATCAATTCGCGGTCTGGAGCTGAACCCCAAAGGATGTAGCTCATGCGCGAAGCCAGCTCATGGGCCGTCACCGGCCAGACCGTTCCATCACCCGATTGCTTCTCCATGCGATAGACGAAACGTGGTGACTGGAGCATGGTCTCGATGATCAGGGAGGTGGCTTCTTCAAAGTCACCACCGGCAGAAGCCACCGTGGTGGCAATGCCGCGGTAGATGGCCAACTCATCCTCGTTGATCGGCCCCCGTAGTATCCATGCCCCCATCTTTTCGATCAGGTCCCGGTTGTCCTTGTCGATCAGCTTCTGGCTCTTGTTGAAGCGAGCCGCAAACTCCGCCACGTTCATCCGCGAAATGATGATCTCCGCAAGTCGGGAAAAGGCCTGCACATGCTTGAGATCCACACCCAGGTTATAAGCCGTGTTGCTGAAGCCATCGGCGCGCAGGTCGCGTGGAAGCAACTCCCTCGCCTCCTTCGAAATGTCCAACCCGGTCACCGTCTTCACGGTCGAGATGTATTCATCCACCGTCAGCCTCTGGACCCAGTTGCCCGCTTCCTTGGGATCATGGACGTAGATGGCGGGATCGATGCGATCCAGTGACCACTTGGCGCCGCCATTGATCCATTTCTTCAGGAGTTCCTTCTGGCTGCTGGAAAGAGGCGGCTTGTCCTGAGGCATGTCGCCGGATTCCACCGCCTGCCAGACCAGACTGGCCTCGGCATTGCCAGGTACGATGAAGGCCTTGTTCCGCTTCTTCGCGAAGGCACCTTCCTTCAGGGACAGGTCCAGCTTCCCTTCCCGCGTCGCGCTGTCGTGGCATTCCACACAGTTGCGGGCCAACATCGGTGCGATCTCCCTTTCAAAAAGAAGTTCGTCGTCGGATCGGGCCACCAGCCCCATGCCACCACTCGCGGAGGCATCCGGGCCTGCCATCAGGTTCTGTCGGACCTCCAGTGGCTCCAATGCCCGGGCATAGATGGCCACCAGTTCGAAAATACCCTTCCACTGGCGATCATCTGTAAGCTCATTCCCGAGTCCCAAGCGGTAGCTGGCATCCCAGTTCCGCATGTCCCCGGGCACATTCCTTTCCGCCACCTGTCCGCCATCGACGTAGATCCGGGCAATGCCTGATCGATCACGAGTGTAGACCACATGCTTCAATCCGCCATCCACCACGCCTCCCTTGCTGGGAACCGATGGAATCCCGTTGTTGCTGGTGCTGGTGGTCCGGAGCCGCACATCAAGACGGTTCCCATCCTGACCCAAGGTCATGTTCCTTTCAGAACCGTTCTTCGATATGGTGACAATCCGTGCAGGCCCCTTCTGGTTGCGAGATTCGGACCGAATCCAGGCCTCAACGGTGACGGCCCCGGTCCGTCGCACAGCCTGGATGATCTTGGTGGCGGGCTCTGGAGAATACAGGCTGGTGTTGCCAACGAGCGTCAACCGACCGTCCTTGCGCTCCACATCCTTGAGGGAACGAATCCTCAGGTTCAAAGGCTTCCCCGATTCGGAGACGTCCTCCACTACTTCGCCCTGCCCCTTGAAATCATAGGCCGCCAGCAACCCTCGCTTCACCCTTTCCCCTGCGCAAAGCTGGAAAAGTCCCGCACACAACAAAAGGGACATCGCAGCGGGAAGCCATCGGCATGGAAGCATCCGTTTCAAGGGGAAGGACATTCCTGAAATCTAAAAGCCCACCCATAAATGGCAATCCTTCGTATGGCTGATCTGTCTTTCACCATAGAGAGCACCGAGAGACTCAGAGACTCAGAGACTCAGAGACTCAGAGCCGGAGAAGATATCCCACAGATTCAGGGGGCCCACAGATTGAGAAAGAAGGGAGGGGCTCCGTGCCTTGGTGCCTTGGTGTGAGACCAACAATAGACGCTGGATTCCACGATGGATCGCGTCTGCGCACTCGGACACCAAATCAGCCTGAAGGCTGAACTCCAACTTGCGGGCCGATATCCGCCCTTCGATTCCACTGGAAGGAGATTGCCGACCCACAAGCGAATTGGTAGGCATCTCTCGTCTACCTGATGAGTGCGACGCTTTGTGGACAACTGGCAGAGTGGCCCAGCAAATCGGCGATGGCAAAGATACTTCGCAATGCCGGGCTGCGTGTTCGAGTAGGGAACTACTCCATCCGCGTCGAGGACTGCTCCCATTTCGTCATTCAGGAATACGGTGGCGATCTGGGTAACCCCCAAATTGATGCCGATGCCGATTCGGTCGAAGAAATGACCAAGGATGGGAGCCTCGTCTCAAAAGCCCTGACCGCAGCAGGGATCAAGCACAGTTTCGAGATTTACGATCAAGCCGATGTCCTTGCCGGATATCTTCATCACGACTGGCCCAGCAAGGAGTGACATTAACCCTCTGCTGGAGTCCACGATTCATCGTGTCTGCACGATCGCAAGTCAAAGCAGCCTGAAGGCTGGGCTCCAACTTCCTCTGTGTTCCTCTGAGAACTCTGTGATGA
>CAZKNW010000312.1:0-5220 GCA_964554035.1 uncultured Verrucomicrobiota bacterium | reverse complement strand
CAAGGTGGACGACCTGGTCGGGCTTGACGGCCTGGAAGTAGGCACGCGTGGCGTTGAAGTCGGTGAGGTCCAGTTCCTCGTGAGTGGTGAAGGATGTATTCTCCGGGTTGAGCTGGCGCAGGGCGTGTCCCACCATGCCGGCACCACCGGTCACCAATCGCTTATTCATCGGTGTCCCTTAACAAGGTTCCAGAAATACTGTAAAGCCCTTTCTGCCACTCCACGGTCCGACGTAGTCCCTCCCTCAGGTCAACGTAGGAAATCGGGCCGAATTCCTTCTCCACAAGGGACATGTCGAGTCTCACGTCGGCTGGTGCTCCTGCAAGCGGCTCGTCCTTTTCAGGCATGATGATCCGGGTGTTGCTCAACTCCCCGATGAGGGTTGCCACCTCCCCGATCGTGGTCCGTGAATCGCCGCCGACATTGTAGACCGTCTTTTCCCCCTTGAGAAGGATCTGCCAGATCAGCCGTGCGGCGTCGGCCACGTAGCAGTAGGTCCTTTTTGCCGCACCGCGGTCCATCATGGTGATGCCTCCCTCGGTCAGGGCGCGCTTGATGAAGAGGTTCAGGACGCGCTGGTCGCTTTCGCGGGTACCGGGTCCATAGGCCAGCGCGAGCCTCGAGGCGGTTGCAGGAATCCCCTGGGCACGTGCCGCATGACAGATGGCCTCGCCGCAGCGTTTCGCCTCGATATAGCAGGAGCGGGGATGATCGGTGTTGGTGGTGCCGATCTGGTCCTCGGAATAGGGAGGTTCGGGAATGCCGCTGTAGACCTCGCTGGTGCTGATGAAATGAAAACGCCCACCGGGCTTGAGCCGGTCCAGCAGGACGAACGCTGGCTGGAGATTGAGGCGGATGGTCCCGAGCGGATTTTCCATGAACTTGCCGGGCTGACCGTAGCCGCCGGCATGGATGATCAGGTCTGCGGATGGCAGGGACTTTGAGAAATCGTCATCGGCCAGGTCGCCCTGAAGGACTTCGAATCCAGGAGTCTCGTTCAACCATTCCAGATGGAAGGGCAGGGCACTGCGAACAACGGCGTAGACCCTCCCTGCGGCATCGGGTTTGTCCTTGAGAGCCCTGAGCGTGGCGAGGAGATAGGTGCCGACGATGCCGGATGCGCCGGTGATCAGGACGTCCCTGCCGCGAATTTCTTCGGATGGAATGGATGCGGCGATGGATGCGGCATCCTCTGCGATGATATCGGTTTCAGGCATCAAGGATGGATTGAATGCGTTCCCTGAGCGGAGTGGGCTTGAAGCCGCAGGCCTCCTCGTGTTCGTCGAGGTTGCCATAGTTGGTGAGGAACTGCCTTGGTACGCCGATGCTCGTCAACTGAATGGCTGTATCCGGCAGGGCCTTGGTGATGTTGCCGGCCAGAGTTCCCTCATAAAAGGGCTCCACAGCAATGACCCTCTTGTTGGCATGGGACTTCAAGGTGTCGGTATCAAAGGGTTCAATCGTGTGGTAGTAGAGAAGGGTGACGTCCATCCCTTCCGTCGCCTCAAGGGCATACTCCAAAAGCTGGCCTGCCACGACGAGGGTGGCCTTGCTGCCGGTGCGGACGGTGACGGCCTTGCCGAATTCCACCTTCAGTTCCTGTGAGTGTGAATGCTCGGAAAGTCGGAAGTAGGTGGGAGAGTCGTTGTTGTAAGCCTGACGGAAGAGGCTGTCGAATTCAGCCGCGTTGCCGGGTGTGACCAGCTGCATGCCGGGGATGCTCTGCAGCGCACCGATGTCACCCGGGCAATGGTGGGAGCATCCCAGTGCAGCATAGTCAAAGGATGAACCCACCGACACGAAGTTTCCCCCAAGTCGCTGATATCCGAAATCGACCTTCAACTGCTCGTAGGCCCGTTCCACAACGAAGGGGGCAATACTGTGGAAGACCGGATAAAAGCCCTCGCGGGCGAGGCCGGCCGCGAAGCTGACCGTCGCCTGTTCCAGGATGCCAATGTTCACCACCCGCTGTGGATGGTTGCCAATGGCATGGCGGAATCCGAACACACCGATGTCCCCAAGCAAAAGCACCAGTTTCGGATCGTCATCCAGGATGGATGAAAGTGTCTCTACAAATTGTCGGCGGATGTTCATGAGACTTCGGAAAGGAGTTCCTCGAGCTGTTCATCCGTGGGTGCCTTGTGGTGCCATTCGGGGTTGTTCTCCATACGAGTGCAGCCCTTCCCCTTGATGGTGTTGGCAATGACGATCCTGGGCTTCCCGGTGCCTTCCTTGGTCAGGGCCCGGAAGATGGCGTCGTGATCATGGCCGTCGATCTCGATGGCCTCCCATTCAAACGCCGAGAACTTCGCGGCAAGGTTTCCGACAACCAGGGCGCGATCTCCGGAATGGTTGTAGTCGAGGATGCAGCAAAGGTTGTCCAGCTTGTGATGCGCTCCAAGCAGCGCGGATTCCCAGATGGAGCCCTCGTTGGTTTCGCCGTCCCCGATGATGCAGAAAACGCGGCGGTCGGATGCCTTGATCTTCAGGGCGTAGGCCATTCCCACAGCCATCGGAAGTCCGTGTCCCAGCGAGCCGGTTGACGCCTCGATGCCCGGGACCTTGTTGGAATCGGGGTGCCCGCCGAAGCGGCTATCGTAGCTGCCGAAGGTCGCCCATTCGTCCGCGCTGAAGAAACCCTTTTCCTTGAGCACGGCGTAGATGCCCAGACTTGCGTGACCCTTGCTGAGGACAAAGCGGTCGCGATTCTCGGAGCGGGGGGCCTTTGGGTCCTGTTGGAGGACCCGGTCGTAGAGCACCCAAAGCAGGTCGAGAATGGAGAAGGCACTGGCAATGTGACCCTCTCCTGCGCGGTGGGCGGTCCGGATGATCTCCTTGCGCAGTTCGCTGAGTTTCGAATGGCTCATGATGCGGGCGTGTCAATTGAGACAGGCGATCGATGAATGGGGAGTTTCAGAAAACGGGAAAGGGGTGTCAAGGAAAGGGGAGGGAGTGCCTTCATGCTTCCAGGATGGCGTAGAGATAATCGCTTCCCCCGCTGGCCTCGAGGTGGTCCTTCCAGCCATTGTCCACCTGGGGAGGCAGATCAATCTTGGAAAGGCCGGTCGGGCGCTTGTCCCGGAGCCAGAGCATGGCGTTAGAAAGGTCGAAGCGATGCTTGAACATCACCTTGCAGGACCTGAATCCAGCCAGTTCAGCCGTCTTCTCCAGTGCGGCGGCGGTGAAGTACCAGAGATGAACCTTGCGATAGAAGAACTTCTGGTAGTCCGGGCTCAGTCCGATCATGAAGTCCTCGGCATTGGGGGTGCTGACCAGTGCCCTGCCACCCGGCTTCAGGAGCTTGCGAATGCCCTCCAGGAAGTCACGGGGCTTATCCACGTGCTCGATCACGCTGAAGCTGACGGCGACATCCACGGGGGGCATGCCTGAGCTGCCCGCTTCTTCGAGAGAACCGTGGACTGAGTGTCCCCGTTCCTTGAGCGAAGCGTGATAGGCCTCGTTGGGCTCAATGGCCACGGTCTCAGCCGTGAGCCCTTTTACCAGGTCCAGGAAGGGGCCGGCGCCACAACCGACATCGGCGATCCGTTTTCCACGAATGGAGTTGGGCCCGAGGAGGTCCAGCCGGAAGGGCTGGTCGTCGTCGGTAAGTTCAAAGTAGCGGTCGATCTCGTTCCCCTGGTCGAGATCGTTGCGGTATTCCTCGCTCCGGTAGTAGTTCTCGAGATCCTCCATGATGGGAGGTAGGTGACGTGCTCCACATCCGGGGCATTCCGTGATGACATGGTTCTCGGTGGACTGCTTGCCGAAGGATCCCATCCGGATGGAACCCTCATAGAACGTGACGAGGCCGTCGGAGTCGCAGATGAGGCAGCGACTCACGGATTCCCTCCGTCCTTTTCCGGGTAGTGAAGTCGCTTCTGAACATAAGGTTCCAGCTTGGCGATCGATTCCGCAATCTCCCTTGAGGCACCAGCTTTTCCGTAAAGCTCCTGTGGCTCGTAGTGACCGTGGGCCAGCTGGTCTTCAATGGCCTTCCTGATTGAATCCAGGTCCGGGGTCACCCGCTTGACCGAATGCGACCACTCGCGGCCATCCTGGCGGTCTCCCACGAGCACGACGGGAGTTCCAAGGAAGGAAGTCTCCCTGACGAAGGAGGACGAGTTTCCGACGCAGCACGCGGCCCGCTTGAGCAGGGGTAGATAGACCGGTGGCTCCAGGTTCTTGTAGGCGTGCAATGGGAAGTCCCTGTGAATCTCCCTGAAACGCCGGATGGCCTTGGTCACACGGTCGGATCCGGCATCGATGTTGGGCCAGAGCAGGACCGTCTGCATGTTCTGCTGGCGGACCGCCTCCAGGAGAGCCTCGATCTGTTCCGCCTGGCTGGCGTATTCCGTGGTGACGGGATGGAAGAGCACAAGCAGGAAGGGCTTTTCAAAATCGATCGGCATCCCGACGCCATGCTTGTTCAGGACGGGCAGCATTTCCTCGTGCGCGGCGGCATGCACCACATCCGCGGAGGGACAGCCCTTCATGAAGATCGTCCGGGGAACTTCCCCCATTGCCTCGATGTAGCGGGCCGCCCTTTCCGTGGCGGGGAAGTGGTAGTGGGCGAGCTTGGTGATCGCGTGCCTTGTGGATTCATCGATGGAGCCCGAGACCTCGCCTCCCTGGATGTGGACCAGACAGAGGTTCTGGTAGACGGCCGACACCGCAGCCGCCATGGCCTCGTAGCGGTCCCCGATCATGACCACGAGATCCGGCTTGAGCCTCTGGAATTCCGAAGAAAATTCGATGATGCCCAGTCCCACCGTCTTGGTCATCGTGATGGGCATGGAGCCCTCGACCTCCAGGTAGATCTCGGAATGGATCTCGAACCCGTCCGCCTCTACGACATCCCGGGCCCTGCCAAAACGCTCCAACAGCATGGTGCCGGCACAGACCGTCAACATCTCGACGTCCGGCTGTTCCTTGAGGGCCTGCATGACCGGCTTCAGCCGGCCGTAGTTGGCCCGGTCAACGAGGATGACGGCGATTCTCTTCATCGGTGGATCAGGAGTGCCCCCTTTGCTCGACCAGAAAGCGTGCAAATTCCAGATCAATGGGTTCGTCGATGTTGACGAGATCCCTTTCAATCAGGAGGCCTCGGCTGTTGTCCGTGAAAACCGCCTGACGGTCAAGAAGGCAGGATCGTGTCAGCGCGTAGCAGGCGCCGTTGCGGAAGTAGAGGGGTTCAAGGGATTGGCGTGCCTTCACGTCGGC
>CAZKNW010000311.1:0-5241 GCA_964554035.1 uncultured Verrucomicrobiota bacterium | reverse complement strand
TGGTGGACAAGTTTGTGGGTGATCTCATCATGGCCGTGTTTGGTGCTCCGAGAAGCTCCGGGAACGATGCCCACAACGCCACGCGCTGCGCGGTGCGGATGATTGAGGAGCGCGACAAGCTGAACGAGAAGGGCGGGCACCAGATCACGGTGGGGATCGGGGTTGCCTCTGGTCCTGCGGTGGCGGGATGCATGGGATCCGAGGACCGCCTGAACTACACCGTGCTGGGTGAACGGGTGAACCTGGCAGCACGCCTTTGCAGCGTGGCGGACCGGCAGGAGGTGGTGATCGACCAGACCACCTATGAGCTTCTGGAAGGAGTCGTGGGTGTTGATCCCCTTCCTCCCCTGCAGGTCAAGGGGTTCAGCCATGAGGTCAACGCCTTCAAGGTCCACGAAGTAAGATCCATTTCGAAACCCGTCATAGAGGAGAATGAAACTGCCTGAAAAAAACACGCGCCTGATCCTGACGATGCTTTTTCTCCTGCCGTTCGGGGGGATGCAGTCTGTGGGAAAGGAATTCCTTGCCCGTGCCGATGAGGCCCTTTTCGTCGAGTCCGGGACCGGATGGTTCCGAGCCGACCTGAGCGGGCGTCTTGATCTCGAGACCTACTACATCGATGAGCAGCCTCCGGGGCTCGTCTTCGAGAACGATCCATGGTTCTTCAATCCCAGGCTTTCCCTGTTTCTGGATGCCACCATGGGAGACCACCTTTACGCAATGGTCCAGTCGCGGATCGACAAGGGATTTGATCCGGGATCCCGACCTGACGGGGATGTGCGGTTGGACGAGTATTTCCTGCGCTACACACCCCTTCAGGGTCCGGAGGTGAACCTGCAGGTGGGCAAGTTTGCCATGGTCTTCGGGGAATGGGTTCATCGGCACCTCTCGTGGGAGAACCCCTTTGTCACGGCGCCACTGCCTTATGAGAATATGACGGTGATCACGGATCACCTTGCGCCAGGCGCTCCGGGGGGCTTCCTTGGCCGGCAGAATCGTGCGGACGTGAAGAATGCCTGGTTGCCCGTGGTCTGGGGGCCTGTCTATACGAGCGGTGCCTCGGTCTTCGGAACGGTGGGAAGACTGGACTATGCCTTCGAGGTGAAGAATGCCAACATTTCGTCTCGTCCGTATGCCTGGGATCCCTTCAGGGTCCACTGGCAGCATCCGACCCTGGGTGGACGGATAGGTCACCGCCCCAATGCCTCATGGAAGTATGGGGCCTCTTTCAGTCATGGCGCCTACCTGTTGCCACAGGCCGCGGGTACGCTCCCTGCCGGAACCGGCATCGGGGATTTCAACCAGTCCACCTTCGGATTCGACATGAGTTATTCCTGGCGCAAGCTGGAGCTCTGGAGTGAGGTCATTGCCTCAAGGTTTGAAGTTCCCAACGTGGGCAATGCTGATTCGCTTTCCTATTTTGTGGAAGGCCGGTACCGCATTCTGCCCCGCCTTTTTGGTGCGGTCAGATGGAACCAGCAGTTCTTCATGGATGTGGCCAACACCGGACTGGACTGGGATCAGGACATCTACCGGATCGACGTGGCTGCCACCTATCGATGGACCCGTCACCTTCAGACCAAGCTTCAGTATAGCTTCAGTCAGCAGGACGGACCGATCCAGCAGGGAGAACAGCTTCTCGCGGGGCAGGTGACCGTGAAGTTCTAAGCTGGAGGACACTGGCTATCGTCTTGAACTTGGTGTGGCTCCGGGGCAAGTAGTAGGTGGTTCATGAACGCTGCAACTCCCCAACTGGCCCTGATGTCCGAGTTTGTAAACGCCCTCGTGGTCTTTGTAATTCTTGGAGGACTCTTCCTGGGAGTCTGCTTCAGGATGAAGCGCTCAGGAAACCCCCTTCCGTCCGAATGGGCGGTCCGTATCCTGGGGACGCTTGCCTCCTTCTCACTCTGGTTCTCCGTCATCCGGCCGCTTGGGGAGCAGGGAGGATTCGCCTCATTCGTGGCGCTTCTTGTAACGGTGGTCTGCGGCGTGACGCTGGCTCTATTGTGGGTTCCGGTGATCATGACCCTGGTCACCGGCCCCCTGATTCGAATGGTCCAGGGAGAGGACTCGGAAAACCCTTCCCAACCCTTTTACAAGGCGGTCCATGGCTGGAGAAAGAATGGGAAACCTGAAGAGGCCTTGGCTGAGGTGGAGAAGCAGTTGGAGGGATTTCCCATGGATGGCGAAGGCCTGCTCCTCAAGATGCAGATTCTTGCCGAGGATCTCTGCAACTTTGATGAAGCGGAGCAGTGCCTGGGGGACTACCTGTCGAAGGAGGACATCGGAATGGAGGACAAGGTCCAGGCCCTGAACCAGTATGCCACCTGGCAGCTCAGGATCGGGATCGATCCGGAAGGTGCCTCGCAAACCCTTCGGAGAATCGGGGAGTTGTTTCCAGGAACAGCCCATGTCCAGGCGGCGGAGGAAAGGATCGGAAAACTGCCCTCCAAGGAGTTCCTTCGGCGCAACATGCTGGCGGTCAGGAAGAAATAACCTGCCGTGTCTGGAAACGGTGCGTCGACAAGCGGGACACGCTGCGATTCCTGATGGAAATCCTTAAAGAAACTTTGACAAAATCGGTGAGGGAGGAGCTATACTGGTATATGTCTCTCCAGATCCAAATCGTTTTTCAACGTTTGAGACTGTGAGGGCAGGGATCGAAGAATCTGTCATTCATGAAACATCAACCCTCAACCGAGCGATCCGGGATCTGCCGTCCGCATCCAGCAGGATTCTGAACGGAATCCCAGGCGTCTCCAACCAGAAAGGCCGCTACCATGAGTTCGCAATCCACAGCATTCAATACACCCCTGACCCAAACGCCCGGTGCGAACATGGGAAACCCGGGTGATTATCACGCAGTTGTGCTCTACGCGGACCAGCAGGCGCGCCTCAAGGCGGAGGAACTCGTCTGTCGAGTTGCTTGGAGACTGGCGGCCAGGGTCGAGGTTACTTCCGAATCCTGGCACGTGGACACCCTTTTCAATTCCACCCTGCGCGACCAGATCGAGCATGCAGTGGAGAACACCGATCTCTTCATGGTGGCCTTGGGTGATCTGGTCTCCATCCCTGCCGAGGTGAAGATGTTGCTTGAGGCATGGACACTTTCCGCGGCTCCCGGTTCCTCGGCGGCGGCCAGTCTTCTCTACAGGAACGTGGACATGCTTGAGAACTGGCATGCCTTTGGAGCGTATCTTGAAGACCTTTGTGTGAAACGGGACATCTGCTTCTTCGAGCAGGCCATTCCGGAGACGGAGGATGCCAAGAGCCGACGTGGCAACCGCATGGAGGAACGCGCCAACACCAACACAACCCTGTTGAGAAAGATCATCGATCCATCCCGGACGAAGAGACGCCCGCTCGCGCCTCTCGGGTGAGCGATCCTTGACACATTTTTGAAACGAAAAAGCCGGGCAGGAAGCATCCTGTCCGGCTTTTCTGTTCAAGCTTCACCTGTGCGATCAGTGCCCGCCACCACCGGAGGCACTGAACCTGCCTTCACGATCCGCATAGATCGTGTCAGGCTCATACCAATCGCCACGTAGCCAATCCACCACCAACCCGATCTGTTGCTCGGTCAGGATCTTGTCCTTTCCGAAGGAGGGCATGCGGTCGTTGTCGTCGCGGTAAAAGTCGGTGTGTGTCGGATCGGAAATGAAGCGTACCAGCCAGTCACGTGATCCGTAACCCGTCAGCTGTGGCGCATCGAGATCCTCGTCGCTGGTGTAGAAGTTGTGGCAGTCGATGCAACCCAGCTCGTCATCGATGGCCAGCCTGCCGTTGGCAATGCGGTCCTTGTCCCTGGCATCCATCTCCGCCTGTGCCGGCAGTCCTGCCTCAGCCGAGAGGGCCACGATCAGGTCGGCGAGCATCTGCTTCTCCTCCTCGTCGTAGCGGGGAACCTTTCGCGTGATCTGCCGGGACATGGTGCTGCCCTCGAACTCGGTCCCGCCGTAATACTTGTGGGTGTTGATCTGTTCGGGATCGAAGAATCCGGTCAGCCACTCACGGCTGGCAAATCCCTTGAGGTCCGAGCCTGAAGAGGCTTCCGAGGGAATGTTGCCGGTGCCGTCATGTCCATCGAATCGATGGCAGCTCGCACACTTTTCCTTGAACAGCAACGGACCCTGGGTGAGGGGATCCTGCCGTAGCAGGTTGACCGCGCCGGTCTGTGGAATCTTGTTGGGGCCTTCTGCGAGTTCCCGGACGCGGGCGGCCTGCCAGTGGGTCTCATGCACGGCGGTCTGGTATTCAGCACTGTCCTTGTCGTGCTTGACCGCTATGTAGGTCAGGATGGCCGCTCCCGCCATCAGCGCGTAGATGAACTTGAGGTTGAAGTCATGACCCTTCTTCCACCACGCGGCGATCAGCGGCATGGCAAACATGATCGTGATCACGATTCCCGGGATGATGATTTCACCGACGATCGACCATTGGGCCGGGAAATACTTCAGCAACTGGAACAGGAACAGGAAGTACCATTCCGGCCGGGCGGCTGAAAAGGAGAGGGACGGGTCGGCTGGTGGCCCGAGATGGGCGCCCCGCTGGAAGACAAAAAGCAGGATGGCCATGAGCACGGCGAGACAGGCCACTGCGTCCTTCAGGACCTGGTCCGGCCAGAAGGTGGTGTCGGGACCGGTCTTGGGCTCCTTCACCGTCAGCCCGTGCTTCCGGAACAGATAGACGTGTCCGCCGATGGCGGCAATGAGCAGTCCAGGAAGGATGCCGGCGTGGAGTGCAAAGAATCGAGTCAGGGTGTGATGGCCGTATTCGGGGCCCCCAACGAGAATCTTCTGGATGGCTGGTCCCACAAGGGGAGTGTGACCCATGATGTTGGTGGCCACCTGGGTGGCCCAGTAGCCCTTCTGGTCCCAAGGCAGGAGATAACCGGTCAGGGAAAGCCCCATGACGATCATCAGGAGGATCATTCCAAACCAGAAGTTGACCTCCCTCGGCGCCTTGTAGGCCCCGTCGATGATCACCTGCATCAGGTGAAGCACCAGCAGGATGTTCATGGCCTGCGCCGTGTAGTGGTGGATGCCCCTGACCAGCCAGCCTCCGAGCATTTCATGCTGGATGAAGTAGACGCTCTCCCATGCCGTGGTTGAGCTGGGAGAGTAGGCCATCCAGAGAAAGATTCCGGTGATGACCTGAATCATGAAGGTAAAGGTCAGGGTGCTGCCCCACACATACCTCCAGCGGGCACCGCCAGGGACGGCCTCGTAGAGTGCCTCATTG
>CAZKNW010000310.1:0-5244 GCA_964554035.1 uncultured Verrucomicrobiota bacterium | reverse complement strand
CTTTACCTAGCAGCTTCGCTCATCTGGTTGAAGTGAATGTCGATTGGCCCTAGCCCTTCCGTTCTGTCTCTTCAGCAGGACTCTCGGATTGTTGAAACTCTTTCAGGGCTGCCCGCAGTCCGGACAGCTTGTTCAGGTCTCCAAACAGATGCACTGCGCCACACTTGGCACACATCCGCGCCGTGGTCTTGATGTTGTGGTCCTTCAGGGTCCAGAACTTCACATTGTCCGGACGAAAGTAGGTCAGTCCAAAACTTTCAATATGCCCATCCACCAGCTGGTCATGATGGCAGAAGGGACAGGAGGCCTGAACCTTGGAAGCATCCTGATCACTCGGATGGACCTTGATCACAGCGTCGAGATCCTCCTGCAGGAATCGAGTGGAATCGCCGACCTTTCTGAAGGTGATCTTCCCATCACGAATCCACCGATAAAGCGTGGGTTCACCAACCTTCAAATACTCGGCTGCGGCCTTGATCGTATACCAGTTGGGATTCTCAGAGGTTTCCTTCATTTCGATCATGTTTTCTCAAATACTATCATTCTCAATCATTTTTTTGAAGATTTCGAAGCTTCTTCCGATACAAATTCCTCTTAAATCCTTATTTGCCATGTCTTACAAATTCCCAAACCCCATTGCAACGCATTTGACAAAGGATTCTTTATGATAGTATATGCTAGTGTTTGATAATCAATAAGGAGGTAATCATGTCATAAGACCACAAAATCCCACCCAACCGTTCCGAATCTTCAAAGCAACTGCTTACCCCGTTTCAACAACCCATCTGAAGAGGCACCAGAATGAACAACCAACCCACTGACGACGATCCTGATGACGAATCCCAGACAAACCCTTCCGACGCCGTCCCATCCCCGCCGCTCGAAGCTTCCCAACCCACCCCCCCCTCCAAAAGGTCCATCGGTAACATCCCGCAATCTGGTCCACCTGTTGCTTGCCGGAAATCCCCTCTATCTGGTCAGCGCGGCCATGATGCTCTACGGCCTGCATCAGGTGGCCACCGATTCCTCACTGTTGCAGCAGGAGTTGTCCAAGTTGTGGTTCAAAGTCAGTTCCATCGAGATTTACGAACTGATGATTGTCGGAGTCGCCATCGTTCTTGCCCGGAGACGCGTCTGGTACGACAGCAACCTGCTGATCACTTTGGAAAACCTCTTCATGTTCGTCCCCTTTCTCCTGATCAGCCAGGCAACCCTATTCGACAACGGCATCGAGGCTGGCCCCACCCGTTTCGTCATCGATGACATCAACATGTGGATGGTCTGTCTGACGGTCTGCGTTCTGGCGACGATCCGTTTTGCCGCCCTGAGAAAGATCAGCATGCTTCGAATGCCCACGTCCCTCATCCTCTTTGGCATGGCATTGATCATCGCCAATACCGCAGCTCCACTCTGGTTCAGGTACGTCATTTCCGGAAACGATTCGGATGCCTGGGCGAGATTGAGCCCGGTCATCTGGGTCGCTGGCCTTCCCCTGCTGGTCGTGATCGTGAACTTCCTCCCAGGGCTGCAGGGGCCGGCGGACCGTCTCCTCTCGAGGAGAAACTGGCCCAGGGTTCTTCCCTTGGTCTGGATCACGGCCACTGCGGTTCACCTGCGTGTGATCGACTATCTCGATGACATCCCCTTCGAGATCCAGGCCGCGGCACCTCTTGCCTGGGCCATGCTCTGGACGGCCTTTTTCCGACCTGAGGATTTCACTCCGGTTCCCTTGGAGGCGCTGAAGCGTCGACTCGTCGTGGCACCCTTCCTTGCTTCGTTTCTGGCAGCCAGTCTGGAGCCAGCCATGTTCATGAGCCTCATGACGGGAAACGTCATCATCTATGCCTTGCTATCACGTCAGGGACGACATTCGTCCATCGTGAAACAGATGGCGGTTGCCTCCTTCTTCATGGTCGCCGCAGCCATGCCGGACCGCCTCGGTTTGCTGCTGGTCCCGGATTTCAGCCGTGAGAAGGTGGTGATCCTGGCCCTGATGTCCCTCCTCACCTATCTGTTCTCCTTGAGGAGGGATGCCTTCGGGACTCTTTTCAGCGCAGGTCTCTTCGGCGGAATCATCTCCTACCATTTCGACTACCTTGATGCTCCAGGTCCCTATGCGATGCAGGCTGCCATTCTCTTCGGAATCATCCACAGCATGTATTGGACAAGCGGGCTTCAACACGACCGGGCACTTCGCGTCGCCTTCAACCTCGCCCTGCCTGTCCACGCCTTCTTCTGGGGGCGTTTCATGGACATCGGCCATGCCGACATCAACGTCAGCGCCAACACGGCTCTGGCAGGACTGCTTACCCTGGCCTGCTGCTCCCTCTACTTCCGACTCGCCCAAGCCTGGCCCCAAAGGATCTACCTTATTACCGGTGTGGCAACGCTGGTGGTGGTTCCGGTCAATGGTGCCATTACCCTGCTCAAGGTGGCCCCGTCCGGACACCTGACCGTACTCGGCAGCTTCATCGTTTTTGCCGCAGCAACTTTCATCGCCCTGAAAAAGGAGAGGTGGACATCCGGGGAGGTCCGTTTAGGAGACGATCTCCCCGGCGGGGGCTCCGTACAGGTGAAGTAGCGCTTCAATGCAGCCACGGCAGTGACCTGGGCTCATTGAAGCGCACTTCACCCAAGAATCTTCTTGGTTTTGGATATCCGGGCGCGTATCAAACGCCTCGACAACGGAACTTTACACAAGGTTTGGTTGTCATCTGGTCAAATGTCAGGGAACCCCGTGGGAATCGGGGACGGTAGCGCCACTGTGACGAGCTACGAACTCCCAAGAGCCACCAGGAAAGACCTGGGAAGGTGGGAGCAAGGTTTGAAGCTCGAAGTCAGGATACCGGTTTGATCGGGCTCGTCAGTCCACCTGCGCGTGCAGGCGGACACTTCTCCGACTAGAGAAGGATGAGGCCGGAACCACCGTCGACACGGTAGTTGGATTTCTGCCTTCGTTCTCTGGTTGAGAGCGAAGGTTTTTTCTTTGCCTCAACCACCCGACAGGGAGCTTCCGCTGGCCTCCTCGAAAACAGGTCAGCGCAACATGAAGAACATCAAGCAATCCCTACTGACGGGAGCCATCCTCACGGCTCTGATACCCCACATCCAAGCTGAAGACAGCCCCATCTACACGCTGCCGGAAGTCATCACCTCCGCCACACGAACCGCAACCTCCATTGACCGCACCGCGTCCGCCATCTCGGTGATCACCCGCGAGGAGCTCGAAGCCAAGCGGATCCACTCGCTGGCCGATGCGTTGGAATCCCTCCCCAGCGTCTCACTGGCCAGGAATGGCACCCCGGGCCAGGTGACCTCCATCTTCACACGCGGCACCGAAAGCAACCACACCCTCCTGACATTCGACGGGCGAAGGGTCGCCGCCAATCTCGCCGGAGGATTCGACTACGCCAACCTGTCCCTCGACAACGTCGAGCGCATCGAGGTGGTGCGATCACCTTCCTCGTCACTCTATGGAGCGGACGCGATCGGTGGTGTGATCAACATCATCACCCGCACCGGCCGCGGACTTGAGCAACCAGAATATGGCATCAGCCTCGAAGCCGGATCCTTCACCACCACCCGAGCCAACCTGCAGGCGCGTGGTGCCTCCAAAGGCTTCGACTACGCGTTCTCGGTATCGCACCTGAACACCGATTATCCCCGTCCCAACAACCGCTATCGAAAGGGTGCCGTCAGGTCCTCCTTGGGCTATGAGATCTCTGAGCATGCCTATGTCGACCTGAAGCTCAGTTATTACTCTTCCCGCGCCGGAACCCCCGGCTCCACCGCTTTCCCGAGTATGACGGACTTCGTCGAATTTGATGTCCTTGACCTTTCACCTGGACTTCATCTGGAGCTTGGGAACTACAAGGGGCGCCTCTTCTACACGCACAACAACCAGGTCCAGCCATCCAGCATCTTCGGGGCTCCCAACCGCATCAACCAGAACGCCCACCAGGTGGACTGGCAGAACGACCTCGAGATTACCGATTCCTGGACCCTTTCCGCCGGACTCTTCGCCCAGTCCCTCGATGTCGAGCGCTCCACCTTCGGTGTGAACAACATCAACCAGGACTTCTCCTGGGTCGGCGGCTTCTTCCAGAGCCAGTTCACGCCCTTCGAGAGACTGACGCTGATCAACTCCGTCAGGCACGACGGTTATTCCGACTATGACTCGGCGACGACCTGGAAGAATGGTTTATCGGTCCGGATTCCCGGCTCAGAAACCATCCTCTACGCCAACGTCTCCAAGTCTTACGCCCCACCCACACCTCAGGACCTCTACTTCCCCTTCGGATCGAATCCGAACCTGCGTCCTGAAAAGGCACTCAGCTGGGAGGTGGGGCTGGACCAGTCACTCCTTGAGGACCAACTGGAACTGGGCGTGGCGGGCTTCCACAACAAATACAGGGACTTCATCGAGCTCGACGGCTTCTTCGTGCCGCAGAACATCCCTGATGCCAAGACCTACGGCATCGAGTCCCATGTCCGCTGGTCACCCATCGATCAGGTGATAGCCAAGGCCTCCTATACCTACACCCATGCCGTGGATGAGACGAACAACCGGAGGCTCATCCGACGCGCCCGCCATCTGGCCAAAGCCGATCTCTTCTGGAGGCCCCTTGCTCCCCTGACCCTGGCTTCGGGAATCATCTTTGCCATCGACCGGCAGGACGCAGCCTTTCCTCCCCCTTTCTTCACGAGAACCAACGCTGACCTCGAGGACTACATCACCCTACACGCCACCATCAACTACAAGGTCACCGACAACTTCACGCTCTGGCTTCGATCAGAGAACCTCAACGACGAAGAATACGATTCCGTCACCGGATTCCCTGCCTTGGAGCGCGCCATCTATGGCGGAATGCAACTGACCTTTTGATCGGACCCACTTCTCCTGCGGTTCGATTCTCACAGCCGCGTTGGCAAAAACATGGACCTCCTGAATTCCTGTTTTCCTTCCTTCCTCATTCAAAAGCAGCCCGTAGAATCGGATGTGAATCCGATCACTTCATCGTCCGCAACAACAAGGGATCCCATTCACATGGGATTCTACTATCTTGGGACACCTACGGCGATGCGTCGCTACCAAACAGGTAGGGGTCTCTTGCCAAGAGGCCCCACTTCAAAGTTTTGGGCTTCCTTGGGTGTTTAGGTGATTTAGCTCCAAGTTCTCCTCTCACGGAGGCACAAAGAATCACAGAGAGATCTCCAATTTCACCCTTCAAACCTTCGGGCTTC
>CAZKNW010000309.1:0-5261 GCA_964554035.1 uncultured Verrucomicrobiota bacterium | reverse complement strand
GGTGGCTGATCGTGACTCGCGCTTTGTGGATAGCGATGAGGATGGAATTACCGACGTGAAGGAGGCTGAGCTTGAGAAGCAGCTGGTGAAGGAAAGCATGAGCAAGCAGCTCGAGATGGAGACGGAGGCGAGGAAGCTGGAAAGACTGGAAAAGGAGAAGGCCATGGCCGGACTTGAACAGCAGAAGCAGCAGGCCCAGAAGCTCCTCAATGACCTGGAGGTCAGCATGAAGGTGGCCGACTCCGAGAAGAAGCTCCTGGTCAACAATCTCAGCCAGATGCAGCAGCAGGTGAACGACATCCGGCAGGAGAAGCTCCAGTTGCAGGCCACCACCTCAAGGCTTTCCGAGAACGTCGGGCAGTTGGCCAAGGCCTCGGAGACGATGACCCAGGAGGTGGGTGCCCTGAGGCAGGACAACAAGGTGATCTCCGAGCAGGTGGGCATGGTCGCGCAGGAATCGCAGAAGGTCGCAGGCGAGGTGGCCCGTGTGGCGGAACAGTCCAAGGCAACCGCACAGGAGGTGGGTGCCCTGGCCCAGAAGTCCGAAATGGTGGTCCAGGAGGTGGGGCAGCTCACGGAAAGCTCCAAGGTCATCCAAAAGGATGTCGTCCAGTTGGCCAAGAAGTCGGAAAACATCGTGAAGGAGATGCGCGAGAACCAGCCGATCAACCTCAACATCCTCTTCAATGGCTTCCGTTCCAACCGGGTGGATGTGGCGGTGCAGGGACTCAAGCCCACCTTGTTCACGACAGTTTCGCGTTCCTCCGAGGTCTCGACCGTGATCGTGCAGTCCGGATTCCGCTACTACGCCCTGTTGCACATCGAGGACACTCCATTTGAACTTGCCCAAAGGGGCAGGGGAGACAACTGGAAACAGATCAGTGCGGGCCTTTCGCGCGAACTGGAAGAGATCGACATTGCCACCATGTCCTTCCTCAAGTCGGATCCCAGGGTCCTGCTGGTGCCGGTCTCCAAGGAGGAGGTGGATCGTCTCGGCGTGACCGCGTATCCCACCACCCGCAATCCCTTCAAGTTCGAGGATGCCGTGCTCATTTCCAAGAGTGGCGACTATTATGGAGAGACGCCCTTTCGAGTGGATCCGGATGCCCCGCAGTACGTGAAGATGAGGACCAAGTTCCTTTCCCGCCTCTTTGGTGAGTTTTCACCCTCCACAGGTGACCTGGTCTTCAGCAAGACCGGGGAGCTGCTGGGAGTCATGGTCAACCGCAGGTACTGCGTCGTCCTCAATGATTTCCGCACCGCCGAGGACCTCAAGTTCCATGAGAACCTGGATGCGGTTCCCACAGGCCGCAAGTTCGAGGAGATGCGCTTCCTCCTCGATCGGCTTCCGTCCGAAGTCCGATAGGCACTTCATTCGCGGATTTCGGGGAT
This sequence comes from uncultured Verrucomicrobiota bacterium, assembly GCA_964554035.1. Lineage (GTDB taxonomy): Bacteria > Verrucomicrobiota > Verrucomicrobiia > Limisphaerales > CAZKNW01 > CAZKNW01. The sequence goes on along the minus strand of CAZKNW010000309.1, from coordinate 3,869 downwards.
GCCGCAGAGAAAGTGGCCGCGTTTCGCCAGAACGGGGTGCCCCATTCCATTCAAGGTTCATACTTCCTGCTCAGCCATTCCAGGGCATTGATCTCACCCATCGCCTTGGAACGATCCAGATAGGAAAGCAGATCGTGCTCAGGAAGTCTTGTGAGGAGGTCGGAGTATTTTGCCATCTCCCTGATGTAGTCCTTGCGATGATCCAGCGCCTCGAGGCGTTGTCCCGCGGTCGTGCCATCCGTCAGCAGTGCCGTGCCTGGATCGGCTCCCTGAAGCAGGTTCTTCTCGATCACCACTCCGACCAGTTCGTGCAGCAGGGTGGACCCGGACGCCTGGAGTTGCCATGCCATGTTGAGTCCCATATCACGAATGGCTTCGGCCTTTTCAACGTCACCTTTCGCTGCGTGTTCTTCCTGAAGCCGTGCCAATTGCCGTCCAAGATCCCGGAGCTCCTGCAGATGAGGCATCTCAATGCCGAACATGCCAGCCGCCTTGGCATCGGTGGGCGTCATCCCGGTCGAAAGGTAGAGTTCCTCTCGGGCCTGCGCCTGATCGAGAAAGAAGTCGTAGTAGCTGGGCTTGGCGGATGCGGTGGCAAGATTCTTCAGGGCCTGTTCCGTGTCGCCTTCCACGATGGAGCGGTGGGCGGACAGATAGTCGCCGAGCGGATTGTTGGGCGAAAGATCCGTGAGTGCCCTGAGGGCGGATCGCCTTTCCTCCGCCGTTTCTCCCTTGATCGCCATCTGGAACTTCAACAGGGCGTCCGAGGGAAAGCGCTCCATGCCCTCCCTCAATGAAGCAAGGTCTCCAAGCGCCACCAGGCTGTCCGCGCTTCGACGATGACTCTCCAGGAAGGCGTTGACCTGATCTTCCGTGAGGGAAATGGAGCCACCCTTCAACAGCTTCTCAAACAGCGGTTCTTCAGGTTCATCCTGTGTGGAGGCGTTTCTCGAAGACCTCGGATGAGCGGCGACTTGTTTCAATTCGCGTTCCGTTGGGGTGCTTGGCGACAGGGCAGTAGGGGGGTGATCCCGGGCCGTTGCAGGAGAAGGGGGAAGGTTGGCTGACTCAGGCAACCGGACTTCGCCTGGGCGAAGCATGACCGCAATCGCGGTGATCAAGATCACGCCTGCGATGCCTGCAATCCATGGTCTGTTGGGCTTCATTCTGTGTTCTTGGTAGTGAGAGGAAGAATGCTGCGAGGGCGATTGGGTTCAATCTGTAGCGTGGATTGTTTGCACATCAGGTCCTCTACAGGAGTCACTGCTTCACCTTGAAATCATCAATTCGCATGTGATTGCGAACGGTGCGGAAGCCGAACCATCCTTCGGTGAAGGGCTTGTCGTCCTTGAACTTGAACACGGTCTCTCCGTTGCGCCTGTATTCAATTTCCTGTCCGTCCGAAAGGATGGTGATGCGTATGGGTTTGTTGGCTGTGTGAAGGAATCGCCTGTCCTTCAGGTCGTGCTCCGGAAGCAGGGGACGGGCACCTCCGCCCGGATACCGCCGGAAGCGGGTGGTTGTGTTGTTGTTGGCACCATAACCGACGTAATAGAGCTGGAGTGAATGGTAGTTCCTGAACTTGCCGCCCCGTTTCTTGTTGGCAAACAGGTCTTCTGGATCCTCAGGATCCGTCGCCATCCAGAAGCAGTTGAGGTCGCTGACCCGGTCATTTTTCCCGCCTTCATCCACCATGGTGACAGTGAACTCGATGACGAGCGGTCCCTTCAGCTTGTGCTTGAACCAGACGGTGCACCCACCTGCATCATTGATGTCCATCTGTCCGTCCTTGATGGAAACCGTTCCGCCAGGTGCCTGCTCAATCACCCAATTCGAGAGATCCTTCTTGAAATCGTCTGAGTGAATCGTGTCCTGGTTCGCCATGGATGGCATGACGATGGAAATCAGTAAGCAGAATACGAAGATGAGCTGACCAAGGGGTGGGTTCACGCTCTGGAGGCTAGGGGTATCGACGTCCGAGTCAATTCGTGATCAGTGACCGAATAAGAAAGTGCGATGGTCGCAGACGGTTGCTACGAGACCCAACCTTGTAGCGGCGTCTCTATGAGCGTCGGACAAAAATGATCGCTTTCACAAGCGATTCCACTGGGCTTTGTAGCATCCGATGTGAATCGGATCATTTGTTCACTATTCAACAACCACCCGTGAGACCTCGACTTCCATGTCCTCAGCGGGTTCCTTGCTGACCACGCGTTCAACAGCCCAGTAGATGCCGAGGATGGCGATGGCGGTGGAAACGGGCACGACGACCCACTTCCTGTATTTCACATCCTCATCCCCCTTGGCCCAGAGCGTTGCGACGAAGGCGATGGCGATGACGGCCAGTTGTCCGAATTCCACACCCACGTTGAAACCCAGCAACCCAATGACGAGGGAGGCGGGAGGCAGGTCGAGTTCGCTCAGGGCACCGGCAAAACCGAGCCCGTGGATCAACCCGAAGATGAAGACAACAAGGAGTCGCCAGTGGGTGTATTTCCTCCTGAAGATGTTCTCGATGGCCACGTAGGCGATGCTGGCGGCGATGATCGGTTCCACGACAGCGCCCGAGACGGAGACAAGGCCCAGCGTGGCCAGGCCGAGGGTGATCGTGTGCGAAAGGGTGAAGACGGAGACCTGAAGTAGGAGAGGCTTGAACTCGCGACTCAGCAGGAAAAGACCCACCACGAAGAGGATATGGTCGAGTCCCATGGGAACCACGTGCAGGAAACCCTGTCGGATGAACTCACCGAGGGTGGCCCAGCGGTCTCCGGTGGTTGCCTTGAACCCGACTTTTTTTACGCCGGTTGGGGAGGGGACCATGGTCTTCAGGTCGGAGAGATCGAGGAGGAAGCTGGTTTCCCCGGGGAAGAGGACATTGATGCGCTCCATGGCCTCGCCATCGATGAAATTGAGGAACTCGACCGCCAGTTCTCCGCCATCGATCGCCTTGATCTGGTAGCCTTCGATGCCCTCGGGCACGGTGGTTTTCCATTCCGCCTGGATCATCACCGGATCCACAGGCTTCTCGAGGGCATTGGTGTTGTGGCTGGTGAAGAGGTATTCGAACTCGGGTGATATCTTCAGCGGCTTGAAGTAGAATTCCACCGTCTTCTCGATGTAGGCCTCCGTCTTTGTCTTCAGGGCCTCCTTCTCCGCGGGCTTCATCTTGTCGAACTCGCTCTTGGTGATGTACTGGGCGTTGAGGGGATCCTCCGTCAGGGCACGGGGATCGACCTCCACACGGACCACGGCGGTCCCATCGGAGTGGAAGAAGCTTCTTACGGGAATATCAGGCAGGGGATGGGCAAGTGCCTGGAATGCCGGGAGCAGCAAAACCGACACGATTACGGCGAGGAATCTCATAGATGAAGAGGGGATTCATGCAGAACGGATGCAAATTGACACGGAAAATCGATCTGGCAAAAGTTGCTTTTTTCGACTTGCGCAACCTGCGAACCGGGTGTTTTGTCACACTACTTCCGAGGAAGACGTTCCTCTGGGCATTGTTACGTAACAAAACCAAAGTAAAAACCTATGAAAAAACTTATCGTTCTCATTTCAGCTGTTTGCATGATGGCTGGTTCCGCACACGCTGGTTGTGGCAAGAAGGTCACCAACACCGGAACCCTGACCAAGTATGACGCCGCCAAGAAGACCATCGTGGTCAAGGAAGGCGACAAGATGGTGTCTCTCCGTCTGACCCCGCAGTCCAAGGTGGACGGCATCAAGGGTATGCTCAACAAGAAGGTCACTGTGACTTCCGAGCACAAGAAGGTGGACTCCGTGAAGCCAGCTGCCAGCTAAGCTTTCTGTCCTTTTTCGAAGAAGCCGGACGATGCAAGTCGTCCGGCTCTTTTTGTTTCAGGCAA
>CAZKNW010000308.1:0-5281 GCA_964554035.1 uncultured Verrucomicrobiota bacterium | reverse complement strand
TTCATCGTCGCTTCATTGACTTTCCAGTCAACAGGGGAACAATCTCTCCGACGGCGCAAACCACGTCCAACCAATGAGCGACATTCTCTCAACCTGTCAATCGCTTCCCTCGCGCAGAATCCAGCCAGGTGATATCCTTATCGAGGAGGGAAAAACCAACGAGCATCTCTTTATCCTTGAGAGCGGTTCGGTTGAAATCCTAAAACAGGATGTCCGAATCAACACCGTTTCATCGCAGGGATCCATGTTTGGAGAGGTTTCCCTGCTCCTGGGCAGCACGCCCATGGCTACCGTGAAGGCCGTCGAACCCTGTGTCTTCCGTGTCGCGGAGAACGGACTGGAATTCCTTTGCAGCCATCCAGTGGTTCACTTGGAACTTTCGCGATTGATCGCAAAAAGACTGAATGGTGTGACAACTTATCTGGTCGACTTGAAACACCAGTTCGAAGACAGCGGCGACCACCTGGGAATGGTGGATGAGGTCCTTGAGTCCATACTGAACAACCCAAAGTAAGGCTTCAGGCCAAGACTTCCTTCTCAATCGGAGTTTCCAGTTTCACCCGCTCCGTTCCAGCCTGGGACACCCAAGTGACCTGGTTGGAATCCGTGTCCCACACCAGAAAGGCCGGTATCGGGCCAAGTTGCTTGCCCGCGTTGAAGGTGAAGGTCCCTCCCTCCACATGGATCCAGTTGCCCCCATTCCTGAAGGGTGACTGGTGAACGTGTCCGCAAAACACCATGTGAGGACGATACTGCCTGATCCACTCGTTCAGTTGGTCATCTCCAAAATGTTCCTTTCCGGTCCAGCTGACCGGGGCCTCATTTGGAGGCGAGTGGTAGACCCAAACCCAACTCTTCTTGTCCTTCTTCGAATCCGCCTCGATCAACTGCCTCACCTTCTCCTTTCCCTGCTCTCCATCCCACCATGGACAAACGGTGATCAGCATGTCGTCAATGACGACGGAATCCCCATCAACTGCAGTAGCCTTGCTTCGCCCTCCCTGCAGCCAAAGCGCCGTCTGTTCACCATCCTCGAAGGTCTCCTTCGTGTCATGATTCCCGGAGGAGACCATCAGGCGTGTCTTCTGCTCAATCCTTGAAAAATACTTGAGCGCGACCACCGCCTGGACGTCCCGGTCCACAATCGACGCCAGATCGAGAAGGTCACCGGCAATGATGACCAGGTCGAACTTCTCCGAAATCTGGGTCACCCAGTCATACTGTTTCAATGCGTAGTGGATGTCTGAAACGATCAGGCATTTCATGGCAAGGTGAAGCTATCAAATTTCAAGAAAACGGTTTCTTGTTCCCAAGACACTCGCGGATAGTAGCGACAACCACATTGCTGAGACCACTCCAAAGTCTCACGAGACACACTAACGGTTCTTTTCCTCTTGCCGATGCGAGCCGCTTCGCCCCTCAATGTCTCTTTCACATGGAACAGCGTCCCGAAACCCTTGGCATCATCGCCGGCAGCAAATCCTTACCGCTGGAACTGGCAGCCAATGCCCGTTCCGCCGGAGTGGCCCGCATCGTCGCGATCGCCTTCAAGGGGGAAACCCATCGAAGGATCGAGGAGGTCTGCGATGAAGTCACCTGGCTGAATGTCGGACAGATGCAGGCCCTCGTTGACAACTTCAAGAAGGCGAACGTTTCAAAATGTGTCATGGCAGGCCAGATCGCGCCCTGGAACCTCTTTCGCCTGCGCCCTGATTCACGGGCCAGATCGCTTCTCTCGGGACTTGAGCACAAGAATGCACACACCATCTTTGGGGCCATCGCCGAGGACCTGGCTCGTGACGCGATTGAGCTGATATCCGCTGTTCCATGGCTGGCTTCCCTGATGCCTGGCCCCGGATACCGAATGGGCCCCGCATCCAGCGATGCCCAACTTGCCGATGCCAGGTATGCGTTTGACATGGCCAAGGAAATCTCGCGACTGGAGATCGGGCAAACCGTTGTCGTCAAGGAGGGCACTGTTCTTGCCGTGGAAGGGTTCGAAGGCACGGATGCCTGCCTGAAGCGGGGTGGCAAGCTTGCCGGCAGGGCTGGAGGTGCCCTCGCCGCCAAGGTCGCAAAAAAAAATCATGATCTACGGTTTGACATTCCCTGTGTTGGTCCACAAACAATCAAGACGTGCGCTGCCCACGGGATCAACACCATCGTGATTGAGGCGGACCGCACGCTTCTACTGGAACGGAATCAGCTGGAGACCTTGGCGACCAAGAAAGCCATTTCCCTTCTCTCCCTCGCCTGAACCCAACTTGATGGAAACAACACGAATTCAACACGCCTGAAAAGCGTTCATCAAAGCATGTTATCGTTCAACGAACTCATTGGTTTCATGTCGGCCGACCTGGCTGACGAAATCATCACCACCACCTTCGAGTCTGACAAGGACCTCTACCGCGGCACCCTTGCAGCCGTCGCTGAGACCCGCAAGGTGCGCGTCATCTTCCTGCAGAGGAAACCCCGTCCCGAGCGCAACAAGGTCATCCTGAGCAGTCTGGGCAAACCCGCTCTCGCCGCCGCAGCTGGAAACCTCATCCGCGGCTGGCTGATCACCCAGCACACCGACATGCTCGGCGACTTTCTCGATGCTCTCGGCATCGAGCACAAGGATGGGATGGTGGAGGAGCTTCCTGAACAGATGGACAGCGAAAAGCTCAAAAAAGGTGTCGATGTCATCCTGTCAAAGTATCGCCACGACATCGTCGCGGTCTACCTGCACACGTTCAACAGCATGAACGACACCCGCTGGGACAGCCTTGACGAACTCCTCGATTCAGACGAGCGCCTGCAGTTCGCCTGAACCAAAGAAAAAGCGCCGGAACCTGTCCGGCGCTTTCCCTTTTCCAAATCCCAAACCGGCGATTTCTAATTCGCCAGTTTCTTCAGTTCCTCGACTGTCCAGGGGGTTTCCCTACCTTCAACCGCTTTCCGGAGTTCCGCGACCAACTCGGGTGTCACGGGATCGCCGGGGTGTTCCCATTCCCTCCTCGAGTAGGTAAGGATCGCCGCAATCTGCTCATCGCTGAAACCCTGAAGGGCTGGCATGGTCATGTCGTAGGTCCTACCGTGAACCTCGATTGGCCCGGTGACCCCGTTGAGAACGATGGCCGCAGCCACCTTGGGTGAACCCAGGAGCCACGGGGAATCGAGGATAGGCGGAGCCTTTCCTTCCTCTCCCAGACCTGTGGGCTGATGACAGGCAGCACAGGTGACCATGTAGAGTTCGTGACCTTGCTGGAAAAGGCCCTGCTCCGCCCTGGTCAAGGCCCTGGGGGGAGGAACCGGTTTGGCTTCCGCTCCCCAACTGAAGAAGTCCTTGATCTTGTCAAATCGGCGTTTCGTGTCGAGGTCCTTGGATTTGGCAAGCTTGGCAACACTCCTTGGTTGGGTCTTGTAATGAAGCGGCTTGGGCTTCCTGCCCTTTCCGGGGTTCGCCACCACCGCAATTCCATCCAAAAGCGATTGCTGGATCCATTTCTGGTCGTCGTTGGTGGAAGCAGCCACCCTCAGCAGACGCTCAACCCTGGCTGGATCCTTCTCGGCTGCAACACAGGCAGACAGGTCTTTCAGCATGGCGACCTTGTCAGCCTGCTTTTCCTGCCAAAGCGGATCCGTGGTGAGTCGTTGAACGAACTCGAGCTCCCTGCCCTCCAGACCACTGATAATGGCAGCCCTGAGGATTTCATCATCCCCAAAACGCTGAAGCAGGTCCTTCAAGACAAAGATCACGGTTCCGTGTTCGACCGGACTCATTGCGAAGGCAATCTCGCGCATCAGCCCGAGGTCATCATCCTCGGTCAATTCGGCAAGGCGATCCACCATGCCCAACCTTGCGGCTCGCTCCTCATCATCCTCAACGTCCTCAGCCATGTAGTCACCCGCAAGACGGACCGCAACCTTCCTGACCTCGGATTCATCATCAAACAGCGCTTCATCAAGAGTACCACCATCAAGCGCGCCCAAACCTTCCAGCGTCCAGAGGGCATGGATCCTGGTGAGGGCACCCGCCCCCTTGAGCGCGAGCCTCTTCAGGCTTTCCACTGCCTCGTTGCCTCCCCGGTCCACGATCAAGCGCTGAGCAGTGTCACGATACCATCCATTGGGATGATTGAGATAGGAGACCAACTCCACCTGGGATTTACCGGAAAGCTTCTCCACTTCTGGGACAGGCACACCCTTCCTAACGACCCGGTAGATACGTCCAAGTCCCAGCGGCTTGTCGAGGTTCCTCTCAAGGATCTGCTTTCTGAGGAAGGTGGTGACATAAACCCTGTGCTGCAGGATGCCGCGATACAGGTCCACGAAGTAGATGGTTCCATCAGGTCCATTGTTGAGGTTTACGGGACGAAACCGCTCATCGGTCGAGACCAGCCACTCGGACTCGTTGTAGGCATTGTCACCCTTCGGCTGCCCGTCTTCCCATTGAATCTTCTGGTGGCGGATCATATTCCCAGAGGGCTCGGGGACAAAGGCGTCTCCCACCACATCGCTCCCATACTGGTTGCCCCGGTAGATTACAGGACCGGAAGCCGCGGTGAACTTGGATAAATGCCCATCCCGCAGCATGTCCTCCTGATAACCCCGGTTGATTCCGGGATTGATCCTGCCCGTCCAGACCTTCGTTGAAGAAAAGACCTTCTTGTTGATACCCGGTCTTCCCGAAAAATGGGGGTTCCTGGCAAGTGTTTCACCCTGCACCAGGTCCACGTAGAGGGGGTTGGAATTGTTGTTGTAGTAAATACGTCCAAGGTCATCCTTCGTGATGCCCCATTGGCCCCGGAAGATCCGGTTCTGGACCACCCACTCACCCTTGATCTGGCGGAACCGCTTGGTGCTCTTCGCGTTGTAGTACCAGTTGTCCAAGCCACGAAGCAATCCGTTGTCAGTATGCTCGACCGGTCCCTGAAGACCGTAGTCATCCATCACCATGGTCTTCTTGTCGCATTTCAAATCGCCATTGAGGTCCTCGCAAAACCACAGGTAAGGGGGCTCTGCAACCAACATCCCACCTCTCGCGAAACCGATGGCACGCGGCATTTGTAGATCCTTTAGATACTCGGTGCGCTTGTCCATCTTCCCATCGCCATCCGTGTCCTCAAGCACGGCTACCACACCGATTCTCTCATCCTCTCCCTTGCCGTCCACATTCGGCATGAAGCCTCGCATTTCAACGACCCAGATACGCCCGTCCTCATCAAAGACCATGGCAACCGGATCCTCAACGAGCGGTTCAGCTGCAATCAACTGGACTTCGTAATCAGGACGCACC
>CAZKNW010000307.1:0-5291 GCA_964554035.1 uncultured Verrucomicrobiota bacterium | reverse complement strand
CCTCGATGCAGGCGGGAAAAGGAGCATGCTGGACCAGCCGATAATTCACCGAAATGCAGACCCAGCCCGTCGCCGCGTAGTTGCCCGCCGTGGTGCTGAAGACCTCCTTGCGCTTGTCGCCATTCCGCCAACCACCGCCATGAACCACCACCAGGGCCGGTCGGGGCACTTCTCCACGGTCGGCCGGGAGATACAGGTCGAGCTTCCAACGCTCATGCCCTTCCCGGTAGAAAATGTCCGGAATCAGCTTCACACGGCTGGGGAGCCCCTTCCTCAGCTGCTGGTTCCCGGGACCGGGACCCTGTCGCTCACGATTCTGCGACTGAAGGGAAAACACCGCTGATGAGAACACCAGCAGCATCAAGATGACGATGGGGCGATTTCGGAGGTTCATGCCGGGATAATCCGACAGCAACCGCCCCGAGTCAAAGCGGATGAAGACTACATCGCCGGGCCGGCATGGGGTCCACCCAGGATCGGCTGACGAATGGCACGCACGTGCTTCTCAACATCCTCCATGGCCTCTTCGGTGGAGACGATCCTGCAGTAACGGTCTCGAAGCACCTTCAAGCTGGCGTCATGCAGCTCCTGGTTCACGGTGGTGCAGCCGTCATCAACCAGCGTCACCAGGTAGCCAAGGTCACAAGCATCGCGCACGGTGGTCTCGACGCATTCGTTGGTGTAGACCCCGACAATGAACAGGGAGCTGATGCCCATGTTCTTCAGGACATAATGGATGTTGGTGGCGGAGAAGACACCACTGGCGGTCTTGTTGATGATGATCTCGTCACCAATGGGCGCCACCTCCTCCAGGAAACAGGCCTCGGCGGACCCGGGGGCTGCATGAAGATTGAGCCTGCGATGCCCAGCGCCCCGATCACGACCATCCTTGGTCAGCGACTGGATGCGGACGTGAATGACCTCCAGGCCATGCATGCGGAAACAATTCTGGAGGTTGTGCACATTCGGAAGGACCCTTTGCTTCAGGGTGCGGAAATAATATTCTCGGCCTTCCGGTGGAACCGGGGAGTTCTCGTCATCGCGGAAAACACCAAAGCCATCCACGGCATCCAGATACTGGAGATCAATGCAGACAAGCGCGGTGTCCCGGCTGGACAGGTATGAGAAGTGGGCCGGGTTGTCGATGAACGACTCGTGATAAACTTCCTTGAGCGGGTCCTGTGCGGGATCAGCAGCCATGGGATGGTTATAGCCTAACTTGAAGCTCCACTCAACGAAAGCAGGGTCTGAAGCATCAGATTGCCCCCGACCTCAATGTCACCCCAAGCCGTCCATTCCGCAGGGGAATGGCTCTGCCCTTCGCGACTGGGCACAAAGATCATCGCCATCGGAGCAATCCTGCCCACCATCTGCGCGTCATGCGCGGCTCCGCTCAACATCCGGAGATAGCGCAGGTCAAGGGCCTTGGCCTTTTCCTCGAGAAGATCGACCACAGGTGTGGCGCTGGCCACGGGCTTGATGTCCCCCTGGACCGTGAATTCAAAGCGCAGCCCGCGCCTGCGGCTGATCGCACCCAAAGCCCGTTGAAAGGCATCGGAAAGTTCGCTGAGCACCTCCGAGCTGGGATCACGGAAATCCAGGGAAAACTCGACGATGCCTGGAACGGTGTTCGGGGCACCCGGCTGAATCTGGGCCTTGCCGATGGTGGCACGACTGGTTTCCACGCCATTCTCCTCAAGAATCCGGGGAATCTCATGGGCAAAGTCCGCCAGCCCCATCAAGGCATCATGACGATAGTTCATGGGTGTGGTACCCGCATGATTGGATTCACCAAAAAGCTTCAGCGACCAGACCTGCAGTCCGGTGATCTGTTCCACGATCCCAACCTGCAACAGCTCCCGGTCAAGGACCGGGCCCTGCTCAATGTGAAGTTCGAGGTAGCAGTCGATGGTGGTGGGATCCCTTCTCGCCTCAAGCGCCTTCATGGGATCCAGCCCCTGCTGCAACATGGCATCGGTCAGCAGGATGCCATCCATGTCACAGGCCTTGCCCAGCTTTTCGGGATGAAGAAAGCCACACATGGCCTCGGATCCAAACATGCCTCCAAAGCGCCCCTCCTCATCGCTGAAGGCGATCAATTCCACCGTCTTCTCAGGCTCGATGCCCGCCGCCTTCATCACACGAAGACACTCCAGCCCCACCACGACACCCAACGTCCCGTCGAGGGTTCCCGCACAGGGAACCGTGTCGATATGCGAGCCGACCAAGACCCGGGGATTCGACTGTTTCCCCTCCAGGATGCCGCTGATGTTGGCCGCCCCGTCGGAGGCGGGTTTCAGGTTGTTCTCCTCAATGCGGTTGAGCAGCCACCGTTTCCCTTCCATGTCCGCATCCGTGAAGGCCATGCGGTAGACACCGCGGTCGGCGTCGTTTCGACCGATCATCGCCAGGTTGAGGATGTCGGACTTGATGCGTTCGATGTCTACGGAAAGGGAACTCTGACTCATGATGCTCTAACCAGTTTCTTGTGAAGGATCTGGATGCAAAGGAGATGGTTGAGGATGGTGTCCTTGCGGACAAGGGAAACCGGGTCCTGATCCGTTCGCCAGCCATCCAGGAACTGGTTCACGGCCTTCGGATCCAGGACGCCCCCGTCCTTCACGTCGGATTCATTCAGGAACTCCGAGACCAGTGCCTCCACCTTGTTGACCTTGTCCCGGTCGGTATGGGCTGGCGGCGCCATAAAGGCGAACTTCTCACGCTTGTAGAGCACCTCGGGCAGGACGCCCTTGACGGCCTCTCGCAACACCCACTTTTCAACGTTGCCCTTGATCCTGAGGTTGGGTGGCACCTGAAAGGCGGTCTCAGCCACATGGTGATCCAGGAACGCCGGACGCGATTCCATGGAGTTGGCCATGTCCACACGGTCCCCTCCCCAGTTCAGGATCTGTCCCTCCAGCTGGCACTTGCTCCAGGTGTATTGTGCGATGTCCAGGGGATGGCGTCCCTTCAGCATGTCGCCATCCACCTTCGAGGCGATCGCCTCAATCGGATCATAGCCGTTCAGCTCCTCCTTCACTTGCTGTGACAGGAGCGGCCGTGCGACCTCAAGGGTTGCCATCCACGGCTGAATCCACGATGGCGTGAATCCGCAAAGCGCTTCCCATGCCGGATGGGTATGGTGATCCTCTGAAAGAATGGCGCCCTTGAAGATGCGATTCGACTCTTCCAGAGCGGCGTGCAACTCGGCCTTCGCCTCATCCGTCTCATGCTCAAGGCCATGAAGGAACATGTCCCGTTTCAAGGCCGGATAGCCACCGAACAACTCGTCGGAACCCTCCCCCGTGATGACGGTCTTGTAGCCACATTCATTGACGCGCTTTGACATGAGGTACTTCGCCACGCCAAGGGTGTTGTAGAAGCTTCGCTCCGCGTGCCATGCCGTCTTGATGTAATTCTCGCCGTAGAGGTCGTCGGCACTCAGGGAAATCATCTCCTGATCCGCACCCATGCTTTCCGCCATCTCCTTCGCGATCGACGCCTCATCATAGTCGTCGTGGTCGAAGCTTATGGTGAAGGCCTTGACCGCGCTCTGCATGGCCCCGGTCGCCAGTCCCAGGATGCAGCAGCTGTCGATGCCACCCGACAGATAACAACCCACGGGCACATCCGCCTCCAGACGGAACACGATGGCCCGGATCAACTCGTCACGAACCTTCTCAATGTGCTCCTGCGGGTCCACCTTCTCCGGGCGATCCGCCGCCAACGGAAAGTCCAGGTCCCAATACTTGTGGGTCTCGATCTGCAGGGACCCGTTGCGACGTTTCACACGCATCAGGTGCCCCGGTTCAAGGGCGTGCACATCCTTGAAGGCGCTCGTGCCGGGGACGATGGTCTGCATCAACTGATGCAGGACGGCCTGGGGATCCAGCTTCGCATCCACCTTGGGATGAGCGAGGATCGCCTTGACCTCCGATCCATAGATCAAGGTGTCACCCTGGACCGAGAAGAACAGGGGCCGTATCCCAAACCGGTCACGGACAAAGATCATTTCGTCCTTCTGCTCGTCGTAGAGTGCCACGGCGAACTCACCCCTCAGGTGTTCCGTGAAATCGAGGCCGTACTTGTTGTAGAGGGCAAGAGCGATCTCCGAATCCGACTTCGTTGTCATCCTCGCCCCCTCCGCCATCATGGTGGAGCGGTGGCGCTTGAAGTCGTAGAACTCGCCATTGGTGGTCTGGACCAGCGTGCGTCCACGCGAGTAGAGCGGCTGCCACCCTCCTTCAAGGTCATTGATGGAGAGGCGCGTATGCCCCATGGCAATGCCTCGCTCGTCATCGATGTGATGACCGCGGCCATCCGGCCCACGATGATGAATGGTTTCCAACATGCCATCGAGTTGATGGCGCGCCTCCGCTTCCGAGATGGAACGGCCTGAAATAAATCCTGCGATACCGCACATAAAAAATGAAAATTGAGTCGATCAGCCCTTGGTGATGATCTGGCTCGGCAAACGATCCAGACGATTGAAGACAGACATCAAGAGAGCCTGCCTGATGAACACGGCGCCATGGGCCTGGGAGAAATAGAGATTGTGCGCCGTCTTATCGAGGGAGGTGTCAAGCTCGTCCCGGCGCGCAAGCGGATGAAGGATGACCGCACCCTCCTTGATCTTGCTGTCGGCATTGAGCTTGTAGCGTGAATCGAGGGTCTTGTAGCTGTCACCCAGGAAGGCGATGGAATTCATGTAGACGACGTCCAGACTGGGAAGGACCTCCTGCATGTCGTTGGTCACCTGATAGTCGATGTCCGCCTCCTTCAGGCTTTCCGAGACATCTGCACCAAAGGGGTCGGCCATCTCACTGATCACCGTGACGCGCTCGATGTGATCGCGAAACAGGAGGGACATCAGCAGGAAGCTTTTCACCGCCCTCATGGATCCCGGGGTACCCAGGATTCCCAGATGCAGTCGCGAAGCCTTGGTCCCCTTCTTCGGCGCAGCCAAGGCCAGGTCCGGCTTCCACTTGAGGAGGCAGTACCAATCCGCCAGGGCCTGGGTGGGATGCTCGCCCGTGCCGTTGCCCGCATTGATGATGGGAATGCGAAGACTCTCCAACAACTGCTCCGGGGCACTGGTCTCGGTGTGCCGCATGATGACGAGGTCGGCATAGGCATTGAACATCTCTCCGATGTCGTGAAGCGATTCCCCCTTTGCCTCACCCGTGGTGCGCCCATCCGCGATGCTGATGATCTTGCCATCCAGTCTGAGGACGGCACTTTCAAAGGAGGTCCTTGTCCTAGTGCTCGCCTCAAAGAACGCCGTGATCACG
>CAZKNW010000306.1:0-5292 GCA_964554035.1 uncultured Verrucomicrobiota bacterium | reverse complement strand
AGATCCACCGTCGCAAGACGCAGGCGACCGGGGTGATCTTCTGGGACAAGCCCATCCCATATACGGGCCGTCGGTGATCCGCAGATTTCGCAGATGACGCTGATGGTTGGGAGCGCGAATCTTTAGTCCGCGCGCTTTGGGTTGCCTCTTCTTGCGGATTGAAGTCCGCGTTCCTATCAGCTCAGAGCCAGAGCGCCGCCGTCGCAGAGTTCCTTCTTTCCGAAGGTCTCGATCTCGTGGCCCATCGCGTTGGCGATGGAAAGATAAAGGCGGTTGTGGGCGATGCTGTTCTGCTTGAGGGATTGTCCCATCTTGAACCCAAAGCCATCGCCTCCCATGAGGACGAAGGGAATGTCGTTCAAGGTATGGGAGTTGCCCTTGCCGAGCTCGTTGGTCCAGACGATGAGGGTGTTGTCCAGCATGTTGCCTGAGGTGCCCGGATCCGGAGTGTCCTTGAGCTTCTGCATGAGGTAGGCCAGTTCGCCTGCAAACCACTGGTTGATCTTCACCAGTTTCTCCTGTGCTTCCTCGTTGGAGTCCGGCTCATGGGAAAGCCCGTGGTGACCGTCATCGATGCCCAGCCAGCGCATCCGGGCCTGCCCCACGGACTTTGTGTACTGAAGCGTGGCGACGCGGTTCATGTCGTTGACCAAGGCATTGACCATGAGGTCGATCTGCATTCGGCTCAGTTCGGGAATGTTGTCGTTGTCCGTGCGGACGCCAGGCGCAAGCTCTGGAGCAGGGACGACGAGCTTCTTCTTTTCGTCGTTGTTCAGCTCCTTCTCCATGGCTCGAACGAATTCGGCGTGTTCCTCGAGCAGGTGCCTGTCTTCGTTGCTGACACGAGATCGCACCCGCTTCAGGTCCTCGCGGACGTCATCCAAAATGCTTTTCAGGGTATCCTTGTCCTCAACCTGTCCGTAGAGCTTGCTGAAAAGCTGGTAGGGATCGTTGATGGGCGCCACGGGTTTGTTCGGTCCCGAATAAACCCAGCGGGTCCATGGATCGGCCTGCCCGGGAACTTCCACGCCGATTTCCAGGGATCCGAAATGGGTCCGCGTGGCTTCGCTTTTCTGGAGGTGATTCTTGATTTCCTGGTCGATCGATATGCCGCTGGCCCAACCGGCCGGCGTATGGGAACCACCTTGGATGTTGCCTGGGAAAAGCTCGATGGCTGTCAGGAGGCAGCTCATGCCGCGCATGTGGTTGTCACCGTCTCCGCGTACCTTGTTGTCGACACCATGGATGGGAAGGAGTCGGTCCTTGAAGGCCGCGAGCGGTTCCATGATCCGCTTCAGTTCAAATTCGGATCCCGCGGCATCGGGCCAGAAATCCTTGGGAATAGTACCATTGGGGGTGCAGACAAAGATCAGGCGTTTCTTGGAGGCACCCTGGTTGGCATAGCCGAGGGAGGGCAGTCCGGCCACGAAGGGCAGGGCGGCTGCCGAGATACCCAGTTCTGAAAGGAATTGTCTGCGGCTTTTCATTGGCGAAAAGATTGTGTCAGATTGGCTTTTATTCAAGGGCGATTGAAAAATCGTTACTTCACGTCCGGACAGGACGTATCCCTGAAACACGAAACGCTGAAAAAGGGATGATGGTTTCATTGCGATTCGTGAAGACAAAGATCCCGTCAGTCATTGGCCCCTGTAAGGATTTCATCGGGAATCCTTGTATTTTGGGATCTGGATTGTTGAATTTGGCGGCACACCGCTCGTCGCACCTTTTTAAGCCCGTTCATGGAAAAGCGTAGTTCAACCAAGTTCATAGGCAGGTTTCTTTTCCTGCTGGCACTGATCTCCGTCCAGGGCAGTTTCGCCCAGGCGGCTGAAATGACCCCGAGGGAGGCCGAGGCGCTCTTTGTGCTGAAGGTGAAGCCACTGCTCCATGCCCGCTGTGTGGTCTGTCATGGCAAGGACGGCAAGCTCAAGGGAGGGCTGGATCTCCAGACTCGTGATGCCATGCTCAAGGGAGGAGATTCCGACCTGAAGTCGCTGGTTCCGGGAAAGCCGGAGGAAAGCCTGATCTACATTGCCGCGACGTGGAAGGATCCTGATTGGGAAATGCCTCCAAAGGAGAATGATCGCCTCAATGAAGAGGAACTGTCTTATCTCCATGATTGGATCCAGGCCGGTGCGCCTTGGTCGGACCAACCGGCTTCGGACTTCAAGGACGTCGATCGTTGGAGCGTGGCGAATGGGGTCCAGGTGGTGACTTCGGGTGGATTGTCCGATGACTGGACCCACCGTAGATACTCTGAGGAGAACTTATGGGCCTACCAGCCGGTGAAGCGTCCCTCCATTCCTGGCGATGGTGATGTTCATCCCGTTGATGCCTTCGTCGGCAGAAAGCTGGATGAGTTGGGTCTGGAGCCGGCACCAGCCTCGGACAGGAGAACCCTCATTCGCCGTGTGAGCTTCGATCTCATCGGCCTGCCTCCGACGCCGGCCGAGGTGAATGCGTTCCTGAATGATCCCTCCGATGACCAGACCGCCTTCATGAAGGTGGTGGACCGGCTTCTCGCCAGTCCCCACTACGGTGAGCAATGGGGAAGGCACTGGTTGGATGTGGTTCGCTATGCGGATTCCTCCGGTTTTGCCAATGACTATGAGCGGCCGCATACCTGGCGCTACCGGGACTATGTCGTTCGTTCCTTCAACCAGGACAAGCCCTATGATCAATTTGTCAAGGAGCAGATCGCGGGCGATGAGCTGGACCCCAACGATCCGGAAATGTTGATTGCGGTGGGATTTCTCCGCATGGGGCCATGGGAGTTGACCGGCATGGAGGTGGCCAAGGTGGCGCGGCAGCGCTTTCTCGATGACGTCACCGACAGCGTGGGGCAGGTCTTCCTGAGCCATCCCCTCCAGTGCGCCAAGTGCCACGACCACAAGTTTGATCCAATTCCCACCCGTGACTACTACCGGATCCAGTCCGTGTTCAAGACGACGCAGTTTGCCAATCGTGAGGCGGCCTTCCTGCCCGACGAGAACCTGAATGGCTTTGACGAGGTGAAATACCTCAGGAAGCAGAAGCAGCGCTACCAGCAGGAACTCAAACGATTGGACGAGAAGACCCTTGCAGCCCAGAAGCAATGGTATCAGGAGCGTGGACTGGACTATGCCCCCAGAAACCAGCTGATGAAGCAGGGTGTACCGATGGAGAAGATTGCCCCAAAGAACTTTGGTTTCGAGGTGGTTGACTATGGTTTGGAGAGAATCTCCAGGAAGGGAAATGTCCGGCTTGTCTGGCAGATGGACCGCTACAAACCCTATGCGTTCTCCGTCTACAACGGAGTCACGCCCGACATCAAGAACGTACAGACTCCGCTTCGGATGCCGAAGGACAAGATGAATGGTGGGACCCTTGAAAAGGGGGCGATCCTTTCTGGCGGCGATCCCTTCTCGCCGTCCCAAGAGGTGACTCCGGGCGTCCTCAGCATGGTTCCAGGATCCAACGACAAGGTGGAGGAGAACGACTTCAATTCCATTCCCATCGGTGTGGAGGGACGCAGGACGGAGTTTGCCGAATGGGTGGCGAATCCCAGGAACACGCTGACAGCACGTTCCATGGTCAACAGGATCTGGCTCTATCACTTCGGACAGGCCATTGCGGGCAACCCAAACAACTTTGGTGCTATGGGAAAGAAACCAACCCATCCGGAATTGCTGGACTGGCTGGCTTCGGAGTTCGTGTCCAATGGCTGGTCGGTGAAGTCCATGCACCGGCTGATCCTGTCATCAAGGACCTATCAAAGGGCCTCGTCGCATCTACAGCCGGGCCTCGTTGAGGAAAAGGATCCCAGCGGAAGCAGCTACGCCGTCTTCAAGCCGAGACGACTGGCCGCGGAAGAACTGAGGGACAGCATGTTGGCCCTCACGGGTGAGTTGAATCCGGAATTGGGTGGGATCCCGGCCCGCCCTGAGATCAACATCGAGGTCGCCCTCCAGCCCCGACAGGTCATGGGAACCTTTGCTTCCGCATGGCAGCCGGCACCCCAACCCGAAAGGCGGCATCGGCGTTCCATCTACGCGCTTCGCATTCGGGGGCTGAAGGATCCCTTCATGGACGTCTTCAACCAGCCCAGCCCGGAGCAGTCCTGTGAAATGCGCGAGGCATCCAACGTCACACCGCAGGTCTTCAGTCTTTTCAATGGGGATGTTACCTATGATCGCGCGGTGGCGATGGCCCTTCGATTGAAAGAGGAAACGGGCTCTGAAAAGGCCGCGGTCCAACGGGCTTATGAGTTGATCTTCAACCGCCAAGCCACGCCGGAAGAAGTGGGCCTTTGCTTGAGCCATGTGGCGGCCATGAAGAAGAGTCACCAGAACCTCGACCTGAAGCCGCGTGAGTATCCCTCCAAGGTGACCAGGACTGCTGTTGAGGAGAACACCGGTGAGAAATTTCAATACGAGGAACACCTCGACATGTATGCCGACATCCAGCCGGACAAGACGATGACCGATGTGGATGTTGACACCCGTGCGCTGGCGGAACTCTGCCTCGTGCTCTTCAACTCCAACGAGTTCGCCTACATCTACTGATCATGAACGCCAGCAGACATCGCTTTCCTTGTGCCGGACCGAGTGCCACCTGGAACCCGAACCGACGGGATTTCATCTACAGTCTGGGTGCGAGCCTCGGAAGTGTCGCCTTTTCCAGCATGATGACGGGAGATCTCGCGGCGGCCACGCAAAGTCCTTTGGCGCCCAAACCGGGACACCTTCCATCGAAGGCCAAGCGCTGCATCTTCCTGATGATGGAAGGGGGCCCGAGCCATATTGACACCTTTGATCCCAAGCCGAAGCTCAAGGACCTGCACCTGAAGGAATTCACCCGGAGTGGTGAAGAACAGTCCGCCATGTCGAGCGGCAAGCGCTACTTCGTCGAAAGCCCCTTTCAATTCAGGAAGCACGGGCAGAGCGGTGCGGACATGGCAACCAACTGGGAGAACCTTTCCAAGGTGGCCGATCACATCTGTTTCTACAGGGGCTGTCAGGTGGAGTCGGTGAATCATCCCACCGCGATGTACCACATGAACACCGGCAACCAGTTTGGCGGCGATCCCGGGATCGGGGCCTGGGTGACCTACGGACTGGGCAGCGAGAACCAGAATCTTCCCGGGTTTGTGGTGCTTCCCGAGGTATCCTACCCGCAGGGTGGGGCGGCCAACTGGGGTAAGGGCTACCTGCCTGCCGACTTTCAGGGTACGCCGCTCCGTTCATCCGGTTCACCGATTCTGGACCTGCTGCCTCCGAAGGGAGTCACTCCGGAGCACCAGAGGAAGAACCT
>CAZKNW010000305.1:0-5294 GCA_964554035.1 uncultured Verrucomicrobiota bacterium | reverse complement strand
GCCCTTTCACGGCGGTAACGCGGGTTCGAACCCCGCTAGGGTCGCCATTTCTTTTTTTCTTCAGGATTTTCACCACAAGGATTCACCCTTAACAACGCTCGCCGTTCACGTTTGGTTTCATCGGGATCGCCTCCTTGTGAACGCAATCCTTGGGAATCCTATTCATCCCTACTCCGCCTTGGTGGACGTCATCTCCAGTTCCGCGTCATCCACGATGACAGCGCCGAGCTTCATTCTTGGTGAGACCTCTTCCGGCTGGATGGCAACCACCACCAGACGAAGCCGGTTCACCTGCCCCAGACCGCCATTCACATCCGATTCCTTCAGCCTGTGGGTGGTGACATACCTTTTGAACCTTGGGCCCAGGGTCTTCCCGATCACACCCGAAGTACCAAGCGTGTCCGTTCTTGAAAGGATCTTTCCCATGGCGTCCATGAATTCGATGTGAAGATCAATGAGCCCGCTCTTCAAGGGGCGCCCGTTCTCGGATCGGGCATGGATGGAGAACTCAATCTTGTCGCCCGCATGAAGTGAGGAGACCGGAACGTCCACGTAAAGACCCTGCCCACCCTCGCCACCATGGATGTTCAACTTGATGGCCTTGGCGCCGCTTCTCGCGGATCGGCTTTCCTCCAGCTTTCGGATGTCTCCACCTCCATAGGAGAACGAGCCCCACCCGTCTGCAAAACCTCCACCTGGTGATTCAAAACCCGGATTGGGAAGCTCCACGGTTCCACCAAGGGCAACCAGGGAAGTAGAAAGCAGGACAACGGTCAATCGAACGGGAATCATGACAGGAACATGCCAAGATCCCTTCGACTGGAAAAGCCCTCGTTGACGTCAGATCCTAGTCGGAAAGCCAACGCCAGACCCTCAAGGCTTCGGTCGCACCCCATGCCTGCGCGTCGCATCCTCGCTGCGAATGCGGCGCATCACCATCCAGTACCTCCGGAACCTGCCCCACACACCCCTCCTCGATCATCCCGGTCATGCTGCCGAGATAATGCCTCGCGGCACTCCGAGCATCCGCCGAATTCTCGTAGGCCAGCGCCAGCGCCTCACAGAAGGTGGGAAAAGGCCAGGTCCATGCCGTGCCGTTGTGATAGGCAGGCTTTCTCCTCGTGTCCTCATCCCCTTCATAACGCCCCCAATAGGGCCAGCTCGGATTGTTGAGCAAGTCGCCTCCGTTGGATCGAACAGGCAGGGCGTGTTCCACCGGTAGTGGTGCCAGCGAACGGATGGCCCCGGGAATGATGAGATAGCGCCTCGCCGCTTCAACCGTCCTTCTCGCCCTTTCATCGGAAACCAATCCGAGACTGATGAGGTAGAGACAGTTCGAACGCAAGCAGTCCTCCACTCCGGCACGATTGGCGGACTGGTCCGCTGCGGCACTCAGGCAGTCCGCATACCAGCCTTTGTCCTCAAGCCAGAAGAGTTCCTCCACGGACTCGAGGGCCTGATGCGCAAGCTTGATCCACTCCGTCCCTGCCTTCATGCCCGACAGCTCCCCAACCAGTCGAAGCAGGCGTATCCACATCGCCTGGATCTCCACCGGATAACCCGTTCTCGGGGTCCCTGCAGGAAAATTGGTATCCATCCAGGTGAAGTGACTCGGACTCCAGATCAATCCGCTGTCGACATCCATGTGGATCCCATTCGGCGTTCCGGTCCGATAGCCGTGAGCGATGTTCAGGAGCACGTCGGAAATCGTCTTGTCCTTCGTCACCTTCGTCTTGAAGAAGGCCTTCTTCTCCTTGGCGTCCAGATCCGCGGCATAGTCCTCACAGACGATGCCGTACCAGAGGGGCGCATCCGATGTGTCACGGTTGCTGGCATCCTCACCGTGGATGGTGTTGGGCAGCGTGCCATCCTCCTCAAAGCGACCAAAGGCCACGAGAAGGTCCAGCACCTCCTTGCGCATCCCGGCCGCCAGCATGCCCCTCGCGGCGATCAGCGAGTCGCGGCCCCAATCGAGAAACCACGGATAGCCGGCGATGACCGTCTTCACGTCATCCCGACGCACCACGTAGTCGCCCACGGCACGCTTCAACGAATCACCAAAGGGATCATCCAGCGAAAGCTTGTCGGCAACGGGGACCACCGGCTCCTCAAAGAAGGAAGCAGGTGACTCAAACGCCTCCGCCGAGACCACCAACTGCGCCTCCTGTCCGCTCTCAAGGGGCAGTTCATGCCATCCCGGGCTGAAGGCATCGCCGGATCCCTCGTGCCCCCGTGTCTGCTCGACGGGATGCTGGATCCCGAGCGCCCACTCCGCCTCGGCGTGATAGCGTCCCGCATTGGAAACCACCACGACACAACGGTCGTCGGCAGGTTGAAAGGTGAAACCAACACCCTTCTCAAGCATCTCGGACGAATTCCTGAAATGACTGTCCGCCCCACCATCCATCCGGGTATGCGTGTGAAAGTTCCTGTCCTCGAGGTCGAGACGGACGGTCAGGCTCACCTTGCAGTTGGGAGCCAGCATCTTGTGCCTTGGAAGCGCAAAGGGGCCCCGTGAAAAGCGGAAGCGCGTCGTGTTCTTCCCTGGCTCCATCCACATCTCCATCTTGATCTCCACCACGCGCCCATCCCCCGCATTGGCATCGAACAGCCATGTCGAGACCGGTCCCTGCCCGAAGCTTCGGAGATTGGATCCGTTCAAGGCCGAGATGAAACCATCCGCATTGACCCAGACACGGATCCGCTTGGCGAAGACATGCCGGTCGACCGGGACCGAGTCATGGAGGTTCGCCCCCAGGACGCAGTCATACTTGGAGCGGACATGCCCCAGGTCCACACTGATGCGGGCCATGCCCCCGATTCCATTGGTCATCAGGACCATCTTTTCCCAAGGTCGCTCGAGGGCCTTCTCGGAAGGCATCGGACGGGCTTCGCTCGATAGGAACAGGAGTTCCCCCTTCCCGTGCCTCTCCTCACCGGAACTCCGGCGGAGATCGATCGCGGCCAGTCCATGGAAGAGATGTGGCGCGATCGCGGCGACATGTCTTCCGCCCGCAAAGATCGACTCCCCGTGGAGGACCTTTCCATCCGCATCCTCCAGCTTGAAGAGAAAGTGGACGTGATCCTCGATCAGTACCCAGTGATCCGGAGGCACCGGTGTGATCCGCATGAGGTCCAGCCGGCTCCAACGCACCAGTTTGGGAACGGCAACATGACCAATCGCGGCACAGACGCCGTCCACCAGGCTCTGTCTTGCGATCGACGTATCGACGTGGGGAAGCGCCCCCAGGAATGCCTCGGGAGAACGATCGACCAACTGCTCGAGTTCCTGCCAGTCACAATGCCCGAGATTGGTGAGTGAAAGCTCCTGTCTTGCCGCCCAGAGCCCCCAGGCCGCCCGTGAACGGGCATTTCTGTAGTCCTGTCCCGCTCCCTCCAGATCCGAAACCACACCAAAACAGCAGCAGCCCAGCGCCGGAATCTCGATCTCGCCCAGACCATCCCCGGCCCGGGTCCAGTGAAGTGGATCCTGTCCCAAAAGCTCGCTTGCATTTTCCCAGTCAAAGTCCGTGTCGGATACACAGATGCCCCGGCTCTCGTCCTGATGCGTGTTGGCCAGCACCAGGACCTTGGATTCACCGTCGGCCGAGGTTCTCAGGATCATCAGGACATCGGACCAGTCATCGGAGAGGATCTTCAGTTCGGCTCCATCAAAGAAACAGGGATGGTTGCTGATCAGTTGATTCAGCACGGAAAGCTCTTGAACGATGTTGTCCTCGCTGTCCCAGTTCAGTCCGCGGCAGGAATGCACGTTCACGCGTTCATCCGCCAGCCACTCCACTCCGCAGGTGAAGCCGAAACCTCCAGAGATGCTGGTAAGCGCGCAGAGCCGGTTGCGGTGAAGCGACCAGTCCCTGCCCTGCATCGCAAGCCTGAGGTTGTCATGGGTCTCGCTGTAGTTGATCAGCGTCCCGTCCGCATGGCTTCTTTCAAGGGCATGATTGAGATAACGATAGACCTGCTCACCACTGTATTCCTGGAACAGTTCGGAGTAGGCCCACTGCATGCCCCCAGCCTTGAGTAGGTTGGCGGTGTCCTCCCAGGCACCTCCCAGTCCCTCAAGGAGGAAGAGCGCATTGGGAAATTCCTCACGCACTCGGGCGGTGATGAAACGCCAGACATGCATCGGCACCTTGTAGCCGGCATCGCAGCGGAATCCGTCCACGCCCCGTCTCAACCAAACGAGAAAGACCTCGGCCAGTTCCCTCCACAGCGGCGGATGCTGCTGGTCCAGTTCCACCAGGTCCTCCCAGACCGTCCCCCAGGCCCCTGGTGACTCGAACTCGCCATCGTCAGCCCGCTTGAACCATTCGGGATGCTCTTCGTAGAGCGTCGATCCCCAGCCGGTATGATTGATGACCACGTCGAGGATCACCTTCATGCCATGGTCATGGGAGGCCTCGGTCAACTCACGAAACTGCTCCACCCCGGTGGCCTTCTTGTCGAACTCCACCAGCGCCGGGTCAATGTCGGTCAGGTCCTGGCAGGCATAGGGACTCCCATAACGACCAAAGCGCGCAAGGGTCGTCGGCGTGGAATTGATGGGAAGCAGGTGGAGATAGCGACATCCCAGGGTGCCCAAAATGTGGGGGAGCTGCCTGACGACATCACGGAGGGTTCCCGAGGGAGGAATCACAGTGTAGCCCTGCGCATCCAGCTCCTTCATCCATGCTTCCCGGCCCTCGTCCTCCGTCGAGCGCTGAAAACGGCTTCCTCCGAACATGCGAGGGAAGGCGCAGTAGATCGTGTTGCCGATGCGAAGCTCATCGGGATGGACCGAGATCCCGGCGTTGTCGCCATCGGGCCAATGCTGAAATCCCTCGGGATCGAGGGCATAGGCCTTGAACTGGAACCAGCCGGGCTCCACCAGCGGCAGCACGAGGACCCATCGGTCTTCCTCACACTTCATGGGAATATCCCTCCAGGAGGCACCGGCCACGGGAGCATCTTCAAACCCGGCGTTGAGGATCTCCTGCCTCAGCAATCCGTCCCGCCCGAGATTGGTGCGCAGGCGCGCCTCCCAGCCCTTGGGTCTGGATCCGGATTTCGAGGGCAGCAGCTCCAGCCGCACCCAGTCTCCGACATACATGACCTGGTTGCTCCCAGGCGCGGGGCTCATCTCAAATGTCAACTGATTGTCCATGATACATCCATCTCCAGCGGGAGACGCCGATGACGCTAACCAGCCTCGAGGGAATAACAAAGTGAAACAAATTCATCCTCGTCTTTCCCGGATTCCGGTTGACGGAAACCCGGAACAACCCTTCCACCAG
>CAZKNW010000304.1:0-5321 GCA_964554035.1 uncultured Verrucomicrobiota bacterium | reverse complement strand
ACGTCAGGATCATTGCTTCATCACCATGAAAGTGTTTCACATCTCAATCATCGGATTTCTATCCTTTCTACTGACCCTTTCCGTGGCCCCAGCGGAAACACCTGAAAGAATCTTCCTCTGGGAGAATGGAGTCCCTGGCTTCGAGTCCCGCAAGGACGAACCGGAGAAGAAGGAGGGCAGCAATGTCTTCAATGTTCACAATCCCTCCATCACACCCTACCTGCCAAAGAAGGGCAAAAACACGGGCACGGCAGTCCTGATTGCTCCTGGTGGAGGTCACCGTAAGCTTTGCCTCGGTCACGAGGGGGATGCCCTCGCAGAATGGTTTTCGGACCACGGGATCGCGGCCTTTGTCATGCGCTATC
Organism: uncultured Verrucomicrobiota bacterium; assembly: GCA_964554035.1. Taxonomy (GTDB): domain Bacteria; phylum Verrucomicrobiota; class Verrucomicrobiia; order Limisphaerales; family CAZKNW01; genus CAZKNW01. The sequence continues at coordinate 4,956 of CAZKNW010000304.1, read as the reverse complement.
GGCTGTGCCGCGAGGAAGGGTCCGACTACACGCTTGAGGGACATGCGATGGACGACACACGGCGGGCCATTCGCCTCGTCCGGCATCACGCAAAGGAATGGGGAATCCAACCGGACCGTGTTGGTATTCTTGGATTCTCCGCAGGGGGAGAACTGGCTGCCTATGCCGCGATGCATCCCCATTCGGGAAACGTCAAGTCGGAGGATCCGATTGAACGCATCGACAGCACTCCGAATTTTCAAGGCCTCATCTACCCCGGGAAGTCCGATACCTTCACCGTGAAGAAGGGCATGGCACCGGCCTTCATCGCCTTTGGCTACAACGACCGCCCCGACATCTCGACCGGCATGGCCAAGGTCTACCTGAAATACAAGGAGGCTGGCGTTCCCTGTGAAATGCACGTCTACTCAAATGCCGGTCACGGTTTCGGCTATCGGCCCGGCACGACCACGGCTGCCGGGGATTGGCCCAAGCGCTTCGTGGAGTGGCTGAAGGACAGCAAGTTGCTGGATGCGAAGTAGGCTGCAATGAAGAATTCGGTTGCATGGCTTTTCTATCTAGCGGTCTTGGCTTCCGCTCAAGCTGCCGAGCCGCTTCATCGCATTGTCCCCAGGACCCCGGAAGGCCTGAGGCAGGTCTTTGCCCATGGTGAAAGCCCATTGCCCTTTCTGAGCGCCCATCGGGGTGGGCCCGACATTGGGTATCCCGAGAACTGCATCGAGACCTTTGAACACACGCTTCAACGCACGTGGTCGGCGCTGGAGATTGATCCGCGTCGCACCAAGGATGGCGTGATCGTGCTGCATCATGATGTCACGCTGGATCGAACCACCACCGGGAAAGGGAAGCTTTCGGATCATACCCTGGCGGAACTGAAACAACTTAGGTTGAAGGACGTGAAAGGAGAGGTGACGTCCTTCCGGATGCCCACGCTGGATGAGGCCATTGACTGGGCGAGGGGAAAGACGGTCCTCGTGATTGACCAGAAGGATATGTCGGCCGAAGAGCGAGCCAGATTCATTACCGAGAAGAAGGCGGAGTCCTTCGTCATGATGATCGTTTCCAGTTTCAAGGATGTGCAGAAGGTCCATGCGATCAATCCTGAGATCATGATGGAGGTCATGATTCCGAATCGGAAGAAGGTGGAGGAGTTCGATGAATTGGGTGTGCCCTGGGTAAATGTCGTGGCCTTTGTCGGGCACAAGCCTTCCGAGGATCCGGAACTCTACCGGATGATTCATGCGCGGGGTGCTTCGTGTATGATCGGAACGTCACGGCATCTGGACCGGAAGGTCCTCAATGGGGAGGTCGACGACATTCAGAGTCTGGCCAAGGACTACAGAGCGTTCATCAAGCGGGGCGCGGACGTGATCGAGACGGATATCCCGGTGGAACTTGGGAAGCTGGTTCCTGACTGGTCGAAGGTCCCCGAGGACAGGCAGACCTACTTTCAAGTAAGGTAGGGCCCGTCGCTCTGCGCGGGCCATTGCTTCGGACGAATTGGAATGCGCCCATTTACCTTTGAAAGCCAAGATCAGGCGCTCACGGAGTGATCGCCCTACCCGCCGTTGAAGCTACGCAAATACCCGCATTCCGTTGAAGCATTTGTGGCTGGCCGACGTCCTGAAGACATCGATGGGGTAAATGGCGGGCTGTGATAATGCCGTTGCTGATTCGGGACTGATTGCGTATCTCATTTGCTTTTCCTGGTGAAACGATTGGTGACCATCCTTGGCTGTTTGGCATGTCTTGTCCTGTTCGCAGTGAACAGGACCGAGGCCAATCCTGCCAACAAGCGGGCCATGGAGCGTTTTTTGGGGCCTCTCCTTCCCCCTAATCTCAACTCCTGTGCGACCTGTCATGTCGGCCCTTCCGCCCACGGAGCTGAGAGTCTCAAGGACTTCCCCCACAATGAGTTCGGTGATCGACTGCGTTCCTTGGGGAAGAAGAATGACCTGCGGGAACGCCTCGTTTCCATCATGGATGAGGATACCGATGGCGATGGCTTTTCCAACCGGGACGAACTCCTGCTCGGATCCAGTCCGGCCCATGCGGAGGACCATCCTTCCGACCGGGATCGCCTTCCTGATCGGATTGCCCGGTATCAGGCGATGATCGAGAAGTATCCATGGCGGCCCTTTGAACCGGTAGTTCGACCGGAGGTTCCCGAGGATATCGATGCACGGATCCTCAATCCGATCGATGCCTTCATCGGGGCGGAGCACCATCGTCTTGGCCTGAAGCCCAGGCCCCCTGCGGAAAAGGAAGTCCTCCTGAGAAGGGTCTATCTGGACCTGATTGGACTCACTCCGACGACGGAGGAGCAGTTGGCCTTCCTTTCAGACGATTCTCCTCTCGCCTACGAGACCGTCGTCGAGAAGCTTCTCGAGAGGCCAGAATATGGTGAGCGTTGGGGCAGGCATTGGATGGACGTCTGGCGCTACAGTGACTGGGCGGGCTACAAGGATGCGCTTCGCGACAGCCAGCGCCATATCTGGCACTGGCGGGACTGGATCATCGAAGCGCTCAACGAGGACAAGCCCTATGACCGGATGGTGCATGAAATGCTGGCTGGTGACGAACTGGCACCGGACGACTGGGACACGCTTCGGGCCACGGGTTTTCTCGCACGGCAGTTCTTCACCAATCGGCAGCAGTGGATGGACAACGTTGTGACCCACACTTCAAAAGCCTTCCTGGGTCTCACCATTGGTTGTGCCAAGTGCCATGACCACATGTATGACCCGATTTCCCAGGAAGAATACTATTCCTTTCGGGCCATCTTTGAACCTTATCAGGTCAGGACCGATCGCGTTCCAGGCGTCCTCGACGTGATGAAGGACGGGATTCCCAGGGCTTATGACGCCAGTCTGACGGCGAAGACCTATGTTTACGAAAGGGGTGATGAGCGTAATCCGATCAGGGACCAGGTGATGGAGCCCCATCCACCCAAGGCCCTAGGTGGAGCCTATTCCGTCAAGGGAGTGACCCTTCCTCGACTGGCCTACCAGCCGGAACGGCGTGAATTCGTTCTCGAGGATCTGTTGGCCGAGGCTCGGGCGAAAAGGGATGGGGCCAGGACCGACACCGCCAAGATCTCGGCTGAAGCGGCGTTGGCAGCGCTGGAGTCCGAGATCGAAGCCGAGAAACTTGAGGCGAGTGAAGGAAAGGAATCGAAGGCATGGAAGGTTGCTGCCAAGGAAACCCTGAGGCTGCAACGCGAGGCGGCGGTTGCCGCGGCCATGGCTTCGATTGACTCGGCGGAAAGGGCCTTGGCCAAGGTGGAGAAGGACCTGGAGCAGGCCAAGAGCGCCTCGCAGAAGACCAAGATCAATCGCACGAAGAGCAGCGAGGAAAAGAAGCTCGCGGCGGGAAAGAAGGCCTTGGCAGCGGCTGAGAAGCAACTGAAGGAAGGTCTCACCACCAAATACAAGTCCCGCACGGCCAAAGCTTATCCATCCTCCAGTACGGGACGCCGGAGCGCCTTTGCCCGATGGTTGACGGACCGGGGCAATCCGCTGACGGCGAGGGTCGCGGTAAACCACATCTGGCTTCGCCACTTCGGACAGGCCCTCGTTCCAACCGTGGACGAGTTTGGCGCCAATGGCCGGGAGCCCTCCATGCCGGCGCTGTTGGATTGGCTGGCGGCGGAATTCATGGAGCAGGGATGGAGCATGAAACACCTGCATCGCCTGATCGTGAGCAGTGCCGCCTATCGAAGGTCGGGGACGCTGGATTCGGCGAATGAAAACATTGACCGTGACAACCTTTACCTCTGGCGCATGCCATCCAGGAGAATGGAAGGCGAGATCGTCCGCGACAATCTCCTGCACGTGGCTTCCATGATGGATCGGTCCTTTGGTGGCCCCGACATCGACCATACCCAGGCGCAGACCTCCAAGCGGAGAAGCCTTTACCTCAGGCATGCACACGAGAAACTGGTGGAGTTCGTCCAGATTTTCGACGGTCCCAAGGTGAGCGAATGCTACCAGAGGGAGGAAAGTGTCCAGCCTCATCAGGCGCTGGCGCTTTCCAACAGCACACTGACCTTTGAGCAATCGAGGGCGCTTGCTTCCAGGCTGGATGCCGAGTCAGGCGACGATGCGCAGTTCGTGAAGGCCGCGTTTCGTTCCGTGTTGGCGCGCGGCCCGAAGGAGGAGGAGGGCTTGGTTTGCCAAAAGTTCCTTAAGGAGCACCCGGAAGACGGCCGGGAGCGCCTGATCATGATCCTTTTCAACCACAACGATTTTGTCACCATCCGATGATGTCACCGCTTCATTCGAGACGAACCTTCCTATCCGATACGAGCATGGGCATGACCGGCATGGCCCTTTCGGCCATGCTGTTCAAGGACGGGGTGGCCAGGGCGGCGGTGCCGGGACATTTCGGTCCGCATTTCCAGCCCAAGGTCAAGTCGGTCATCTGGATCTTCCTCATCGGAGGATTGAGCCACCTGGAAAGCTTTGATCCCAAACCGGAACTCAACCGCTTTGCCGGCAAGTCGATTGACGAGACCCCTTATGCGAATGCGGTCCTCAACTCGGACAAAATCAACGAAATCCTTCTCGATCCTGCAAAGCAGTCCCGAAAGGTCTACAAGAAGATCCTGCCCCTGCAGACCGGCTACAAGAAGTATGGTCAGAGCGGCATCGAGGTCAGCGATTGGTTTCCCAATCTCGGACGGTGTGCGGATGACTTCTCAATCGCCCGGGGCATGTGGACCATCGACAACAATCATGGTGCCCAGTTGACCTATCACACCGGGAGGAAGATCACGGAAGGAGCCTTCCCGACCATCGGTTCCTGGGTCAGTTATGGTCTTGGGACGATGAACCGGAACCTTCCCGAGTACGTCGTGCTGGGGAATCCGAGTGCGGATTGTTGCGGTGCGGCATGGACCCACGGTGCTTCCTATCTAGGGCCTCAGTATGCCGGTGTCCGGATGAAAGTGGACCC